>DATLXY010000001.1:0-2836 GCA_035575335.1 Nitrososphaera sp.
ATTTTAGGAACTTCTGATAATTGCACTCTTATATCCATCCAGCGAGGCTGCGATGGTGAACCTGAAAGTGAGGCTTCTCAAGATGTGCGGTGCAATGCTGAGTGATGCGGTAGCCTATACAGCGACAGAGCAAGTGCGGGGAAAAGGTGAGAAGCAGCTCCACCGGGTACAGGCACACTGTGCGTCTGTATCAGGGGGCACTGGCTATCCCCATTGAACCTCTGGTGATTGCAGGAAGAAGGGCGAGGTGATCACAGGGGAACCCCCACACGCTTCAGCGGTGGGAGTAGTCAAATGGGATATGTATATGGTCTGAAGGACAGGGCGCCCAAAGCGCATCAAGATAATAAATAATGATGATGTCTTTTTCTATAAAAGAATCTCTAGCTCGATCACTTTTTGCTGCCGTACGTCCACAGGGCACCGCTGATTGCCCCAAGGGAGAACCAGAATGCCGTCATTGATAACGAGACAGCGGATCGCCATGCATTCACCACGGGTTCTGGGAACAATAAATCATCATCCTCGTTTTCGTAATCAGGAAAAACAAAGAATGCAGCAGCGACTACCGAGAGGTAAAGGGCGGCGGCGCCAAACGCTTTCTCCTTTCTTTTCACCTTGTTAAAACCAAATGCTATAGCGGCGGCCGCAAGCCCCGAGACCGCCGTATACCCTATCAAGAGGGGGTTGTAGACTGCGGCGGCCTGGCGGTTGAACGCTACCTCTGGGCTTGGAGGGTATTTCATTGCTGGCACTACATACAGGGCAAACCACATAATACCCGCTATCACCAAAGCAGCTTTTAGCGAACTTGTCTTGATCCTTCTGGCGTTGATAGCTATGAATGCACTGCCTACCAAAACCCCGCCCCCAAGGCCCGTTGCTATTGCACCGTACTGCTGCCAAAAGTAGATAGATTGGAGCTGCGCATCGAATTCTTCCTCGTCAAACTCTCCTTCCGCGAAAAGATTTTCAAGCTCGATATCTGCTAGCAGCGTAGTATATGGCTGTACCAGCACTAGGTTGATGCCTGCAAGGATGCCTCCGGCAATAACCCCAGCCACGATCGCCAGACCAATAACCCTACCAATCGGTTGTTCAATCGTCATAGTTCTTCTTTAAGCTCTTCAAACGCTTTTGCCTTGGATATTTCATGGAGCCGCATGGCAACTATCCGCCGATACTCGGCGTGGCTGATTATGCCCTTTTCGTCGAGCATTTCAACGAGCGCGGTTAGTCGAGCGCTTAATTCTTCAGTTTCGCTCAGCTCCTTGCCTGTTATCTTTTTTGGCTCTACTAGGCCGTCAGCACCATCATCCCCATGCGTGGGCCGGCCGCTAGACTTCTTTTTACTTTTGCGTGCTGCTACCATCTACCAGCTGGATTGGCTGCGCGCAAGTATATAATTGTCAGTTAAGCAGCGCGATGACCTTGTCGATTACCCTTTCGTGCAGTGTATTCTTTTTCAGTCGTATGCTCATCCAAGCAAAGACCCCGTATTCATTAGCCCCTTCTCCTAGATGATATAGGCGATCCTACCACTTTGATCCAGATTCGGTGGCATTGTGATCCTGCTGGTAAACTCCAAGCTGGCCGTTTTCCTCCCGTGCTCTAGTAGCTTGATAGATTTGAGAATGCCGCTTGCCACACGCGCGATAACAGCCATTTCATCTGTCACTTCTGCGAAAACCCGGGTTCTTACCGGCTACACAAATTCGGTGGCCATCTCAAGCCAGAATCGGGGAGCTTGATTGCGCCTTTTTGATTATCTTAAACACCCGCGGTCATGTGACTACAGTTGGTGTCTTATGGCTCAGGCCCATCTACCTAGTTCCTTGGCTAAATTATTATCGTTGATCGACAGAAGTTGGTTCTGCGACAAACCGAGTTTTATGCGAAGATATGTTTTAAATATTATCGATTGGCATTTTCTTTTTACCGCCCAAAATGTCAGCTACAAGAGAGTTGGAATGGTACCTCCGAGATCATCTGTTCAGGCAGTCAAACGCTGGTAGGAGCTCATTCAGGAAGGAGTTGCTTCCAAGGGACATGGTCACGCTCTACCTCCGGTATAGGAATGCCGACCTCCAAGAGCTATCGCAATTTATGGAACCAGTAGTAGAAAGCCTAGTTTCAAGAAAAGTCCTAGAGCACAATGGGAACGAGTTGAAGATGATCGGCAGGCTTTCGCGGCTCCAGTGTGTGAAGTGTTTTTACATCAACTACCTTGCAGATGGAGAGCCTAGGTCATGCCTCCGATGCCAACACCCCCAGCTTCAAGACTTTCCGAAGAAGAAAGCTTGATATGAACTCCAACAACGCTTGTATTTGGTGCAGCTGCACAGCAGGAAGAAGTGGACTATAAACGGCACATCCAGAATCAAGCCAGCCCAAGAGACCTTGGAAAAGGTCTTCCCTATTTCAAAGAAGATTGGCGTCACCAGGCTTGCAGACATTACCGACATGGACGTGCTTCGCATCCCAAACTACTCTTCAGTTATGCCTGGAACAGAGGATTACATCTGGGTCTACAGCGGAAAAGGTCCTACCAAGGAGCATGCAATGGCGAGTGCCTTGATGGAGACCATTGAAAGATATTCATCGCTTCCGTCGGGCGGACCGCGGAAATTCGTCAGGTCAAGTTATGCCGACCTATCGAAGACGCACAAGGTATTGCACCCTGACAAGATGGTTGAGCCGACGCGCTTTGAATACCGCGACGACATGCTGATGGACTGGCTGCCAGGCTATGACGTTATAAACGGTGAGGAGGTCATGGTCCCGGCGTCGTTGGCGCTCTTTCGCTACACACCTCACCGTTTATAACGTCATAGCC
>DATLXY010000002.1:0-11485 GCA_035575335.1 Nitrososphaera sp.
TTTAGAATCATTCCAGCTCGCCCACTTTCAGCTTGCCCATGGCGTCATTGACCACCCGTTCTTCAAACAGTGCCCTGCTTTCGTTGTCCTTTTGCTCGTCCTTCAGGATCGCGGAGATAAGAGCGGCGGCATGTACTTTACGTACGGTGAGTAGAATGTATAATCCGGGAACACCGACACCGAGTCCCCAAAAACGGATTCGACCATCGACTTGCGAACCTCATACGGAAATGGAAAGCTCCTTGTATTTATTTCCCGACCGTCCTTGATGAAACGAACGGGGAAGACATAAACGTGATAGTCTTTCTTGAGGTTAGAAATTATCGACTCATGTGCCTTTGTCATCGGGTTAAGGTGCGCAAGGTAGACTGCAGCGGTTGTTCCCAACTATCTTTACCATGATAAAGATCAGCCGAGGGGATATAATAAGAAAAAGTGAAAAAGCAGAAGTACTAGCTTTTTCTTATCTCAATTTCGATCGTGGAGACGTTCCTGGTTCTTCCGTCCTCTGATTGCACAGTCTCAGAGCCAATCCGCACATCCCCTATCTTGTAGCCTGCACTTTCCATCCTTTTCAGAGTGATCTGTGACACGTCGACTGCGCGTCCGATACTCAGTCCTCTAGCTTTTATTGTCACCGATGGCTGGTTGGCTAGCTGTATCAACGTGGACGTCACGTATGTCATCAGTGGCTTCTTGCCGATGTATATGGTGTCGCGTGGTCCTTCCTTGGTTTGTGTCTGTTGAGTTAAGTGCTCTTGTGATGGTTGTTCCGACATAGGTTAGATAATAGCCGTGGGAGTAATTTAAGTCAACGGTCACTATAGCATCATAGGTTCGGCACACCTTCAGTTCCTGTTATTGTAGCTGCATACAAAAATATGGCGGCGACAGAGACGTTAAACGGGTGTTCGGCAGGAATAATAATGCAATGTGGAAGACAGAGTACGAAGATACGGTCTACAAAGTCTACGACTGGGGCAGCAACCTGGCAGGATACTTTTTCCCTGAATATGGGGACATTGGACCAAAAGAAAGAGAGGATGAGATCATTGAAGAGATGAACAAAGCCCACGCCGAATTGCAGGAAGGGACGCTTCTGCTTCCTTTAGTAAAGCTTGGTCTGCTTGACAACTACGAAGGAATGGCCCTCGAGTACGTCATTTCATCTCTGCAAGCAAATTCTGAGCGTGTTGAAGCGTGGAAAAAATGGATAGACGATAACGCGAAGATTTTCAACATAGTTGGCGCGGCAGCGTACACAGCAAGAGAGGATCGCAACATGCTTTCGATTTCCCTTGGCATCGCCTCTCCATACAAGCTAGGGGAAAAACAGGTGCGCGAATTTCTGACCCCTATTTTGAACAAGCTGCACGAGGATGGGCTTCTCTGATATTTATATGAGGTCGATGCTTGCTATCCAGTCATGAAAGTCCAGTTTGCGTCTCACCTTGTCTGCCTGCAGCATACTGACAAGCAGCTACGGCTCACCCTTGAAGAGCTGGTGAAAGTCGGAGCTAACGAATGCACCGAAGGCTTCCTGCGATGCAAGGAATGCGGCGCGTCCTATCCCATCATTCAGGGTGTAGCAATAGTAGTCAAAGACTTTCCCTCCTATGCCGCAGGTAGGGCGCAGACATATGGGAAGTGGCTGCTCGAAAGCCAGACAAATGAGATGAAGGAATTCCTTAAGGAAAACGGCTCCAAGCTCTCCCCCGACGTCGTTAACAACGACAGGTACGAGGAGGGAGGCAGCTGGTTTGTCCCGTACAGGTGGACACAGTACGAGCACTCCACAGAAGATAGGCTGCTCAAGTCACTCCGGTGGAGGCTCAAACCAAACGAAGTGTACAACCGCGTAGTTCATGCTATCAATCCAAAGATGAGCGGGGTTGCCCTTGATATGGCCTGCTCGATTGGCTACAGTACACTGCTACTTGCCCAAAAGTACGCCTTTGCGATCGGGATTGATCTTTCATTTTCATTTATCAAGGAAGCCAGAAAAAAGATGTACGAAGCCAAGCGTGGAAACGTCGAGTTCTGTGTAGCAGACTCGCTAAACGCACCATTTAGTCCAAGCAAGTTTGACGTTGTACTTGCCCTGAACCTGCTCGAGCTTGTAGACACCGACGAGCTCCTTGAATCCATCCACAGGCTCTTGAAACCGCATGGCGACGTGGTGATTGCTGACCCGTACGACTATAACCGCCAGCCGCCACCAAAAAAGATCTATGATGGCCAGTCTTTCAGGAAACTCATCGAAAATTCCGGCTTTGAGATAGGCGAAAAGAGCAGTAAGAGTGAATCGTTTATCCCATGGGTACTGAAGCTAAGCGAACGCGCGTACCTTTTCTACTTTGTAGACTACATCAAGGCCAAGAAGCTGTCGAAAGAGAAATTTTGACTTTTTCAAACTTTTTAAAAGACGTGCCGGTTCTGTGTTTTGTGAACCCAATAGAGGCTATGCGTGCAGAAATAGAATACCAGGCACAAGACCTTGAGAAACAGAGCCTACCTCATCCCAGGAAGAACTGCCTTTTTGTTGGTTCTGGTGATTCGTTTGTCGCCGGACTTGTCGCTCACTATATTTCTGGGGGCCATGCGCTCTGCTGCTACCCTACGGACATAATTCATAACCCATCAGTTGTTGACGGCCGTGATGTTTATATTGTTTCAATTTCTGGTAATACGAAAGCCAACATTCTGGCGGCCAGAACTGCCAGAAGAAGAAGAGGAGGAGTACTAACTACAGCGATCACTGCGAAGCCAGCAAGTCGACTTGCCAAAGAATGTCATAAGGTAATCGCATTGAAATACAGAAGCGCAGGTATCACTACTGCCGGGACCATTAGCTTCAGCTCCAGTATGCTTACCTGCGCTTCACTCGCCACAAAAATATCGCTTCCAAGAGACCTTGGCAGCCTCTATAAACGGGCCAAGTTCCAAGCAGAAACGATTGCCAGCGAGATAGGCAACGGTACGTGCTTTATTCTTGGCGACAGCATTTGCTACCCTGTGGCAGTTTACGGCGCTCTAAAGTTTAACGAAGTTTTCGGGAGAAAGGCGTTTGCATACCCCGCTGAGGAGTTTTGCCATTCCCCACTCTTCAGCCTCAAGAAGGGCGACACTTTGATTGTAATGGAAAACAAACAATTGGACCAGAGATTACGAGATGATGGGTATTCCTCAGTGCATGTTGATTTCAGAGGGGAAAGAGGCATTAGATTATTGATGCGATCAACTTTTTTTATGCAATGCCTGGTTCTGAAACTAGCACAAAGACACGGGTTGACCACCTGCTATTTTCTAAAAAACAAGAGGCTCCTAAAAACAAGCTCGGACTTTATTTATGCCTAGACCTTTCCACCGGAAGGTCCAGTCTGTTTCCCCATTCTCCCCAAGAACCAAGATACATCCTTACATTCTTGAACCCAAGCATCTTTAGTACCACAAAAGTATTGGCTGCCCTGTAGCCGCCCTGACAGTATGTGATGACTTGGGCATCCTTTGGGATGTTGGCGTACATCTGTTGCAGCATCTGGGGGCTTTTGAAAACATTTCCATCCAGGTTGTGCTGCCAGTCGACGTTAATGGCGGTAGGGATGTGACCTGCTCGAGCCGCCCTGACGGTCAGGCCACTGTACTCTTCCTTTGACCGCGCATCTACAATGACCGCCTTATTCTTTTTTATTGCCGACCTGATCCGCGCAAAGTCGGCAAGAATCTCGGGGTTGGGCTTCCCCTCAAATCTGGAGTGCACAAAAGGGTTGGTCTTGGTTTCAGTCTCGAAGCCCTGTGCCCTCCAGTTGTTAAGACCGCCATCGAGCATAGCGACCTTGTCATGCGAAAAATATAACAGCAACCACACTCCTCTCGCAGCGGACGCACCAGAGACATCATCATAAAACACGACAAACTTGTTCTTTGAAACACCGATGTTTGAAAGGAGCACCCTAGTCTGCTTATTGAATTGCTCTATCCCCTTCTTCGAGGTATCGATCCAGTGAAACTGCATAAGTTCGATATTGACCGCACCGGGGATGTGCGACTCGGCGTAACTTGAGAAAGCTCGGGCATCCACCAAAAGCAGGTCCCTCCTGCCAAGCATTTGTCGCAGTTCGGCAGCAGAGATTATGAGGTTAAAGTACACAGTGTGTCCTGAATACCGTGACTATATATTATTGATAGTGAAGGTGAAAAATAGGCTCCTAGGCAACAATATTTATTGGTTGGAGGCGTGGAAGTAGGATAATTGGTTAAGAAATTAAAGGCCAATCCCGAGCAGACGGGAAAGCGCCTAGAGTCTATCAGGGATGCTCACAATGCACAGAAGATGGCTCGTACGACGCGGATGGAGGATTATCTCGAGGTTATTTACGAATTGATTGAGCAGAAAGGCTATGCCACCGCTGTAGACATCTCCAATTATCTCAATGTTAGCTCTCCCTCCGTAACTAAGATGCTACAGAGGCTCAATGAGAGCGGCCATGTCAACTACGAGAAATATCGAGGCATCAGTTTGACAGAGCTGGGAATGGTTGTGGCGAAGAACATCCATGACAGACACGGCGTCTTGGCCGAGTTCCTCAAGATGATAGGGGTGGACGAAGACACGGCGAACCGAGATGCGGAAGGAATCGAGCACCATCTGCACCCAGAGACCCTGAAGAAGCTTGAGGACTTCATTAGACTAGTGAAAAGCCAAGGGCTTGTTGGCCTTTCCTAGCGCTTGCTCAAGAAGACCTTGATCTCCTGTCCTCCAATTATAGCGTTCACGATCTTCTTGCCGGCCTCGCTTCGCTTGTCGATTTTCACCCGAGCCTTCTTGCCCACCTGGCTGCTCAGCACATACTCCTCATCAACATAGATATCGATGGTCTTTCCCACCATTTCGTCGTCAAGGAGAATGTTTACTGCCGACCCACTTTCGCTGATGTCAAAGTCAATCTCTTTTCCAAGTGTCGGGATCTTGGCTTCTATGTCTATCTTCACACCAAGCATTTCTTCCAGCTCCGAGACCGTGGAGCCGCCCTTGCCAATGATGCGTGGTGCAGCTTCCTTGCTCACCCTCACCTGAACCCTGTTGTCTGAGATGACGTTCACCTCGGCGTGTGGATCGAACCTCCGTACTATGTCCATTATCTTTGACTGAGCCAGCTTACGCACACCGCTTTCTGACTGGCCACCACTCTCCATCTTACCCACCGGCACGACCACATTTTCTTCGCCGAACGTATAGATCTCGTACTCTAATGCGCCGGTTTCAAAGTCGCGTACTTCCACAAGCGGCCTCGCAAGGTCTTCTTCGGTCATACCCGTTGGAACCTTGACAGTCAAGTTTAGCTCGTACACTTTCTTTATAGCGCCGTCTCGGACGAAGATTATCGTATCAAGTATGTGTGGTATCATTCCAAGCTCCACCCTGCCCATGAAGCGCTGGATAGCGTCGAGCGGGCTGCTAGCATGTACAACCCCGACCATCCCCACCCCGGCAAGCCTCATGTCAGCAAATACTTCAAAATCCTGTCTTCTCCTCACCTCGTCGAAGATGGTGTAGTCAGGCCGAACAAGAAGTAGTATGTCGACTGCTTTTTCAAAACTGCCTTCAAGCGGACCGTACTGTGTCACCTCCTCTGGCACCTGCAAGTCGCGTGGAGATTCGAATGTCTTGACTATCTTGCCCTTTTCCACATAAAAGTGCGCTAGGCTGCTGGCGAGCGTGCTCTTGCCGGAACCCGGCGGACCTGCAATTATTATTCCTTCGGCCTTTCCCGACAACCTCTCCATCAATTTTTTGCTTGCTTGATAGTCAGCAAGAACAAGCCTCACTATTGGCCTGACTATGGTGACCTCAAGACCGTCTGAAAACGGTGGTCTTGTTATCGCGATCCTAAAATTACCAAACTGCATGACCGTTGCGCCACTCCGGCTGATTTCTATAGAGCCATTGCGGGTCACCCTAGCTGCCTCGGAGACTTCCTTTATGATGTTCGCGAGCTGGTCGTATGTGACCTTTTCATCGCCTATCTTAACTAGCTGAAAGTCACCAGGCTTGCCTCTCTTTGCCATAGGATACGTCCCTTCCTTAAGGTGTACACTCATCGTAGTTTCGTCAAAGAATTTCTCGAATTCCAGGTCAGTCGTCTTAGTCGGCATCCGTATGTGCATCGTCGCGATACCCTGAGCCTCTGCCACCAGTGCTTGCACATAATCAGCAGTGATCAGGGTTGCAGATTCCTGCATAGCAACATCCTTGATTATCGCGTCGATCCTGCCACGCTTGGCCAGCCGTATGTCGTCGAGGTCTGGCCGCTGGCCTACAAATCTTATCGCGATCTTTTTCTCAGAGGCCAGCTCCCTCATTTTCTTTATCTCTTCAAGCCCCACGAAACCATGCTCCTTGTTGGTTGACGCCTGTGACTGAAGCTCGTCGAGTACCGCTAAAGGAATGATGATCTCGCTTCCTTCCTCGATATTGCCTGCTTCAACCATTTTCGTTATTTCGCCGTCAACAATTATACTCGTATCGAGTACGAATTTCCTACTGGTCAAGTACACACTAGCTCAGCCGTGGTGAATTAAAAAGCATTCTTGAGCAGACCGTTGCCTAACAATAACAATTTATGGGAAAGAGTTTCTCAATAGATCAGAATGAAGAAGGTAGAGGCCATAGTCAGGGCCGAAAAGATGCCGGTGGTCAAGGAAAAGCTAAGACAGATGGGAATTGGGGGTATGACGATTTCGACAGTATCGGGGTGGAGCAAGCAGCGTGAGCTCCACCTTCAGTGGCGAGGTCAGCCTGTCGCATATGATCTTCTTCCGAAGGTCAAGTTTGAAATAGTTGTCCCCGATGATCAGGTGGACAGAACTGTGCAGGGCATAATCGAATCTGCAAGAACAGGAGAACACGGCGATGGTGTCGTGTTTGTATCGACAGTAGAGCAAGCATATAACATCGCAACACTGGATAAGGATGAAAAAGTAATCCTTTAAAATGTACCCCCTGGTTTCGCGTGTCACAGCGGCTGCCGCAATCCTTATCATGATCTGCTTTTCTGCAGCGTCCGCTGCTAGGTATTATGAAGAGCAAACTGATTTTCGCGAGAACCAGATTCCGATGACAGATTATAGTTGGGAAAAAGAAAACATTGATGGCTGTATATACAAGGAGGAAGGTGTAGATAACTCATACTACGTTTGGACTAAGATGGCAGTACAAAAGTGGCGCAAGGCCCTCCAAGAGTATACAGGAAACAGCGATGGATGGAATTTTACTGCGCGGTATGTCAATTCGGAAGAGCGCATGGAATCCTGCGATGTCAAGTTTTACATCTATGACACATACAAGGACTTTCCGGATTACCCGGCTCAAACAGGCGCGTACACATCAGTGGCTTTTACAAAGGGTAGCGGGGACCTTGATGCAAGAGTTTATCTTGCTCCGCTGGTTCTCCATGGCGATGGCCAGACCGAGATAGACCTGCCAGGGTATGCTTTCAGAAACTCTGCAGTCCACGAGGTCGGACACGTTCTTGGGCTTGGCCACATGCAGTCTGAGAAGGGCTACCTGATGTCCCCTCAGTTCGACTTTTGGGAACAGAACGACCAGCTGCCCATTACTACACTGGAGCTAAAAATGCTTGTGAACAAATACGGCAGTGACGGCTTCGGGTAATTGTTATTTGGTTGAATCTGTAGTATGATTAAGCAGCGACGTTTTTTTTTTTTCCTCAATTCTACGCAGCCTCTTGCTTCATTCGTCAGTAGCCTCTAAATTTATGTAACTGGGGGCGTTTGGCTACCCCCTGGCATCTATTCAGTTCCAATAAACTGATGGCTTCTGACTTTTTTTGTCTTCTTTACATGCCCCTCCCAGTATGCGTTCCCAGCATTGTATTATATGATCCTGATGCAAAAGGATGAACTCCTACTTCATGATAACCAAAATCTTTATGCACGTCGTCTTGCCCAGAAATTAACCTCTGGAAGGTCGGCCATTTACTCGGTTTGTATTGTTAAGCCAGGATACCCCGATCTTCATATAATTGAAACAAGCATAACGCCATTCGTAACAAATCAAGAAGACCTTTCGAAATCGAAACCATGGGATAATAATAATAATAACATAATGCAATGCAGAGCTGTTATGGCACCGTTATCATTTTCTTCTATTCGATAGATCGCCCGATAGACACAATCCCTAGTTATGTGAGCCTATCCTAGGCTTTTCAGGTAACTGTGGCGTAGAGCCGCTGGATCCTTTGTCGAGATCTGGTTCATTTTTTTGGATCTTCCAACAAGAGTCATGACTCCGCATATTATGATGCGCTAACCTATGCAGATTTTTACTGGCTTAAAACTTGTCAAGACAGTTTACGGGAGAAAAGAACAGTGAACAATCCTGCAGAAGCAATCTGCCGCATAATCTCTATATAATGACCACGTGAACAAGAATACGCACCGATGAATTTTGACAGTTATCTGAGGGCCGGCAAAATAGCGGCAAAGGTCAGAGAAGACGCCCGCAAAAAATACCATGTAGGCTCGACTCTCCTTGAGATCTGCGAGTCCGTTGAAGCCCAGATAAGGAGCATGGGTGCGCAGCCGGCATTTCCAGTGAACACCAGTCTCAATGAGATTGCGGCTCACTACACCGCAGAGCCAAACGACATGACTGTCGTCAAGGAAGGTGATGTCCTCAAGATAGATATCGGCGTCCATATTGACGGCTATATTGCAGACACCGCTGTGACTGTCTGCTACGAGCCAAAGTACGAAGCGCTGGTAAAGGTAGCCGAAACGGCCCTTGGCGAAGCTGTGCGGATCGCCAAAGCTAACACAAAGGCAAACGACATTGGCAGGGTCATAGAAGCAACAATAACAAAATTTGGCTTCAGACCGATCCAGAACCTGAGCGGCCACTCTCTGCAGCAGTATACCATCCATGCGGGCAAATCGATACCCAACATATGGACTATCGGATCGTCTTTTGCGCTGCAACCTAACGAAGCGTATGCGATAGAACCGTTCGTTACCACAAAGGACGCGCAGGGAGTTGTCTATGAAGGAAAAATAAAGAACATCTTTGGGATAACCTCAAGGAAGCCTGTCAAAGACAAGGATGCCGATGAGCTCTTGGAGCTTATCTGGAGCAGATTCAAAACTCTGCCCTTCACATTGCGCTGGCTCACAGACAAACATGATGAAAAAGACCTGCGCAGGCTCATGGAAGTGCTGATAAAGAAAAAGAACGTGCACTCTTATCCTATACTTGTTGAGGGCAAACAGAGGGTGGTAGTTCAGGCAGAGCACACGCTAATTCCTACCGACTCGGTTGTAAACGTCATAACTCTCTAGTGCTTTTCTTCTGGAGGATATTCGCCATAAACCGCTGTAACAAGCGTGTCGGCAGAAGAGCACTTCTTGCACCGGTCGCCCCGGCCGTAAACATAATCTCCTTCCCTAAAGGGGCGTTTCGTCTTTTCGCCGCATGAGTTGCAACTATCCTCTGAATATACATCAGGGACGACTTGCTTCTTTTTCCTGCTGAAAAGCATCTACTACTGGCCCACCCCCATAGTGTTGCCAACTCCTATAATCAAGACTGTCTGGCCTTCGAGGGTCTTGTCCTCTATTATCGAATAGACTCTCTCTGTTGCTTTGTCGAATGAATCAGCTATTTCCTTGCGCATCAGAGTTATTGCATCTTGCACTGATTGCTTTACAATAACTGCATATACAGGTATCTGCATTTGCGTGGCCACCTCCTCTATCTGGTACTTTTCCACGCCGATGCCACCTATTGCGGCACCTATTCCTTCAGCAACTTCTCCTGTCTTTTCACCCTCGAGCTTGAGAGCCGCGTCTATCATCACAATTGCGTCGATCTTGATTCCCATATCACGGGCTATCCTGGTTATTGCCTCCCCCGGCCTGCCA
This sequence comes from Nitrososphaera sp., assembly GCA_035575335.1. GTDB lineage: Archaea > Thermoproteota > Nitrososphaeria > Nitrososphaerales > Nitrososphaeraceae > Nitrososphaera. The sequence goes on from DATLXY010000002.1 coordinate 9,940, forward strand.
ACTGTACCTGCTGGACCTTCGGCCTTGAGCAGGTAAATCTTTCTTCCTTTGTATTCGTCCTCGCTAAAGACAGTTTCCTTCGCTGCCAATTTCTTTTCTTTCCCCAGCATCATCCTGCCCACTATCATCGGCCCTATGCCGTCACCTATGGGCTGACCTCGCTTGAAGGCAGACATGGCCTTTTGCAGCGCCTCCGCTTCCTCAAGCAACAGTGGCATCACCATCTGCAGTTGCACTAGTACAAATACACTCGAAGTTCGTTTTCCCATAAGGTAAAAGTGTCGTACGATCTTGTAGATCATGTTAAGAGCGGAAGCTGCCTCAAGCATGTTCTCTACTTTTGAGACTTCTTGGTCATTTGCCCCTTCACATAATTTCTTGACCTCTGACCTCATCCTCTCGTCTCTCACCCTCATGATGTGTTCCAGCTTCCGAACTATTCCTGACGGGTCAAGATCTACAGGCATTATAGTGAAATATTCCAAGAATCTGTCGACCCTGGCCGCGGGGTCGTATGACGAATCTCTCACTATGCCCTTGACATAGTCCACGGCTTCCTTTCGCGCAGATTCCTTCATCGCCTTAAGCTTTACTAGCGACTTGGATATTTCTCCAAGGATCATGCGCGACTGGAACTTTTGCGCATACATCATGAATATCGGAATGGTGGCAAAAGAAATGAGATAGATCCACAAGAAAGGATTGTTTGGATCAAATTCCGCACCCTCGCCTCCAAAGAGACCCTCTAGCTGAGATAGAAAATAAGAGAAACCTAACATTTGATTTGCCTTTATCCGATATGAAAGCGGATCTGATGCTCAATTAAAGGTTACTTTTTGATTAGTATGTAGTATTAAGATGTTGCATTAGGACTAGTAGTGGAGAGGAATCAAGCGCTGTCGACTTTGGTGTAACACCCAGGTCCAGGAGACGGAGACGGAAAGCAAACTGTCATAGACCTAATATCTGGCTAGATTTTCCCTCGTGTGTGCATGACTAATGTCACCTCGCGCCCGTAAACGCTTGCTTTGGTTTTCTGGTGTTAACTTCTGCAAGCGCCTTCTCCGACTCGCCTTTATAGAAAGGTCGCTGTCCGTGCTGGTGTATCAGCAGGCACCGGAATTTCTTTCCCTAGCTGAATAGCAACTCGTTCAAACCATTTACAGGATCGGTCGTTCCAGTGCTAGACAAAAGATTGGCCGCGTCCGTCTTGTGTTTTACATGTATGGTGCCTTTCCGTATTGCTTTTCTTTTGACTACCCCCGCAGCTGAAGCGTGTGGGGTTCCCCTGTGATCACCTCGCCCTTCTTCCTGCAATCACCAGAGGTTCAATGGGGATAGCCAGTGCCCCCTGATACAGACGCACAGTGTGCCTGTACCCGGTGGAGCTGCTTCTCACCTTTTCCCCCGCACTTGCTCTGTCGCTGTATAGGCTACCGCATCACTCAGCATTGCACCGCACATCTTGAGAAGCCTCACTTTCAGGTTCACCATCGCAGCCTCGCTGGATGGATATAAGAGTGCAATTATCAGAAGTTCCTAAAAT
>DATLXY010000003.1:0-3602 GCA_035575335.1 Nitrososphaera sp.
TTCCTAAAACACGCTGGACCTTAGTGGTAAAAGCGCGTTCTAGTCATATCTGAGGGGAATTGTCGCCTTTAGATTCTTGTATCTGTTTCTGACGGTCACTTCGGTAACGCCGGCCGCTTCGGCTATGTCTGTTTGAGTCCTGCTTTCTCCGGTGCTAAGGCAGGCAAGATACAGAACTGATGCCGCAAGCCCCATCGGATCCTTCCCGGCAGATATGCCGCTTTCAATCACATCTTTCATTATATTCATGGCAACACGTTTTGTGCGCTCGCTCAGCTTGGCTCTGTTTGCTACGCGGACAATGCATTTCATGGGGTCGATCATTGGAATCTTGAGGTCAAGCTCCGTCACGACGAGACGATATATTCTCGCCAGATCCTTACGCTTGATATTACCTATTTCCGCAATGTCCTTCAGCGTCCTAGACGCCCCAGTTTCCCTGCACGCAATGTAGAGCGCTGCTCCGACCATCGCAGATATTGTTCTTCCTCTGACAAGTCCGCGTTCCTGTGCCTTCCTGTAAATGTACGCAGTCTTTTCGATTACTGCGTCTGAAACGCCGAGTTTATCCTTGAGCCTGTCAAGCTCTGAGAAAGCTTGGCGCAGGTTCCTGTCTGTAGGGGAGTGAGCCTGCGAGCGAAAGTCCCAAGCTCTGAGCCTGCCCATAGTTGAACGCATTGTTACATCCAGTACTCGACCGCTTGCGTCCCTGTCAGCTTTGCCGATTACCGTAGACAGACCCATATCGTGGCGAGCCAGTGAGCTCGGGATTCCAGTCCTGCTTCTATCGTTTGCTTCTTCGGTTGTAAAAGCGCGCCATTCAGGACGGCTTTCGAGAGTTTTGTCGAAGAGCACAAGACCGCAATTCCCGCAAATGATTTCACCGGACTCGGGATCTGTGACCGTCTGACCGGATTCGCATACATTACACACTATTGCTGCTTGCATATTCTGGAATGAAGGTGCGTATATTATCGTGGTTCATCCTATTAAACAATACGAATTCTCAATTTTTGTAATAGATTTCAACTTCTGACCCCATTATTGCTACTTTTGATAGTCACGTATGAATTTGTCAGCCGCTTATTTGCATACCCCCAATATTTGCATTGTGTAAAAATGCCCAGCCGATCACCCATGACAACAGTTTTATTATAAAAAGGAATGTATGATATGTGAGTAAGAGGCAGTCCATAGCCAGCCACATATCGCAAGGAGGGCTGAGATCAAGATTCGGAGAACAGACTTTTGGTAATAATGTTGTCTTTACTGTGGATGGGCAGGAAACCTTCAGGCAGATTTACGAAAAGATACATTTGGCCAGGACCAGCATTTACATCGCAAATTATGACCTTGATCCTGCGTTAAGATTTGTAAGAAATTCCGAGTTGAACGAGCAGGCAAGCCGGCACCAGCATGAAACATACCTGCTGCAAGATCTTTTGGTAGAGAAGGCGAAGGAGGGCATCGAAGTCAAGATAATCGTATGGGAGCCGCGACTCGTTCTGCGACTTCTTCCGGGTGCAGATGAACGGGGGATTGACGGAAGAGCAGACGAGGTAAACATCATTAACGAAATCGCCGAGCGGCATGGAATATCAAAAAATTTGATGGTAAGAATAGATAGCAGCGCGCCTTCACTCACATCTGCCCATCACGAGAAAATAATAATTGTAGATAACCAAATCGGCTTTTGTGGCGGGCTCGACCTTTCAAGTGGCAAGTGGGACACCAGTAGCCATGATTACTACAACCCACTGCGGGATCCAAATTCAGAACCATGGCATGACGTGCATGCGATGGTAAGAGGACCTGTCGTTTGGGACCTTGTATACCATTTCCACCAACGCTGGTCCTATTCACAATCCAGGAACGCGAGGAATGTAAGAAAGTTGACAATAAGATCAAATTACCCCGTAAGTGGTAGCGAAGGGGATGTGCAGGCAGTCGCGCTCCGCACATGGAACGAACTAGATGGGAATGGGGGCATTCAGGCATGGTACGCTGCGATGTTTCGCAAGGCAAGAAAGAGCATATACATCGAGAACCAATTTCCGTTCCAAAATTCCCTTGCAACGACCCTGCTTGAAAAAAGGCTAAAAGAAGTGGACCAGTTGAAAGTGATAATAGTCTGCCCTATGAAGCCTAACCTTCCCGGCTTTATAGGAAGCATGATCGCAAAGATGAGTGTAAATGATGTTAAAGACAACCTTGCGATGCTCCGCAGAGCAGGTGATGGAAAGAGGGTAAGGACATACTCGCTTGTGTCTCAGCATCCGAAAATTGCTACAAAACGTAGACAGATCTATGTCCATTCCAAGGTTATGATAGTTGATGACAAGTGGATTACAATAGGTTCTGCGAATATCGACAAGAACGGTTTCAAGGATTCAAGTGAATTCAACTTGGGCATAACATCTCCAAGATTAGCCTCTGAGCTGAGGACAAAGTTGTGGAAGGAGCATTTACAGGATGCCGCGCTGGATGCAGGTTTTGAACATGGATTCTATGCTTGGGAAAGAACTGCAAATGAAAATGGCCAGCGCGTCTCAGAGGGCAGGACGATGAGAGGGCACGCCTACTACTACAACTTTGAAGAAATGGGAATGCCTCCCCCGTACGCCGATGCGAAGGGTAGCGCGAGCTTTGAGCTGCTATAGACCTGCGATTATTCTGGCAAGGTGTGATAGTTGTACCGGTTTTATTACGGCGTGAATCCTCTTGCCGTCAAAGAAACTGTTCTCTGCTAGTTCCTTTTTCACATTTTCATAGGCCGTGACTATCAGTATCTTTGCCGACGGATCCCTCTTAATGATACTTTCAGCTGCCTGAAGGCCATTCATCGCTCCGGGTAACCGGTAGTCGAGGAGTACCAGATCGGGCTTATAAACATCATAATCACGTAGTATCTCGTTAGCTGTAGGCGCACTGACCTCGATCGTATAACCTCTCTTTACAAGAAAGTCCTTGTAAACCAGCAATATGTCCTCCTCGTCCTCTACTATCATTATTGACTTTACTTTGCCCTGTTGCTTGAGCCCCACGATAGATGAGTACTGATTATTCTATATAACAAGTCATGATTGCGATTGCAGGCTTGATGCATGTTGGCAATGTTCACATAGTTTAGCGGCGTACCAGTACCCAGATGCCAGCTAGTAGACTGGGGAAACTCGTACGTGGTAATAAGAGCAACAAGGTTGTTCGCACAAGAAGTTGGTCCGAGGCTGCCGAGACGGTTGAAAGCATCCTTGGAAGCAGGTATTTGTTCGGTGCACAAATCGGTGACTCGGTCACTGTCCGGTATGTACACGAAGAATGGGAAGGTCAGTGGCAGCATCATTACAAGATTACCGTCAAGCATCTCGATACCAAGTGTGCTGCCTGTGGATTCACTCCGGCCGAATGTATCTGCGACAACCCTGTCGTCTAGACCAAGGGTTGAAAAGAAAAGAAAAGAAACAACCTGATCGGGAAATGCGGCCGGGCATTATGACATTCGCTGTTATGCTCATTCGTTTTCTCTGTTAATGAAGCCGCAACAGCAGCAGTTCATTTGATTGGCTTGTCTTTAGAAACTCTAGATTGAGCAGGCCGTATCT
>DATLXY010000004.1:0-10584 GCA_035575335.1 Nitrososphaera sp.
AAACGCATCGCGAGTTATTCCGGCAACATCCAATCCAGTTATCGCAGAAGAATTAGAGGATCAAAGGTGGTACTAGCAACGGAGGAGCTGAACGCTCTGCAAGCAGCTGTGTCCATACGACCGAGACGCGTACGCGTACCGCATGTCAAGTACAGGGAAGTATGGGTTGGTGGCGGCAGCGTCAATGCCATCGAAAGCTGAGCTAGGCAGCGACATCATAAAATGCTGTGACTGCCATCAAGAAGGTGAAACAAGGACATAGCGGTTCTTCATATAAAAATTTCCGGTTGGGATGAGAAAACGGCTACTTTAGCTGCAGCATTGGAACACATAACGCAACTAGCCTTGGGCATACTGTCAAAGGTAGCGGCGGGCCACTGACAATCCCTCGATCGCTGGCGGTCGCAGACTCAGGAGCAAGGTGATCACATAGGAATGCAATTATATCCAACACCAGTGTAGGTAGCCTCAAGTAGTTCATTTATCGAATGAACCACAATTCTTATGTAGTCACAAAGCAAGAGATGATTGCCTGCAATGTCTGCTTATTCATCAAGGAACTGGAGGTGCGTGTTCGCCTCCTTCTTTACCATTTCATGTGCTGAGCCGCTTTTTCTTGTTCTTTTTTCTCATTAACATCAGAGAACCTGCTATGCCTAAAGCGGCCACTGCGGCCGAAGGAGCAGCGACGTAATATACCATATCAAGCTCCCCAGCCACATTTACAAAGAACGTAAATGTGAGCGTCTCGCCGCTGTATGCATAATCGTTCAAGTCAACATACAGGACGTACCGCCCGGTTTCAGAAAACGTATATTGCTGTGTATGGTGGCCGTAAGGTACGATTATCGGATTTGTCCTTTGAATTTCAACTCCGTCCTTTACAAGCCTCAGGGTAATTGGAAGATCTATCAGATCATCGCCGTTGACTCCTGCAACTCTTATCAGGACATTCGTGGGCGTTCCCACAACCGGATTTAATGGTTCCGTAGTCATTTCTACATCGTAATTACCTATTCTCTGCCGGTAAGCGTTCTGGAGGGGGTCAGCAAAAACATTGCCGCTTGCGAAGAGCAACAGCAGCACGACAATAACAGCAGATGCAGCGACCAGCAGGTACTTCAACCGCAGTTTATGTACATAATCCGACTTATAGTTCTTCTACCATCTCTACATAGTTGTCGACTATTCTGTCGGCCCAGTTTGACTGGTACTTTGACAAAACATCACAAACAAGATCTCTGTCAGCCAAGCTGTAAAGCTGATACTCTCCGTACTTTACCAAGACTACACCATCCTCTTTCAACCGTTTCAAGTGTGACGATACAGTTGATGGTGCCTTTTTCGTGTGCTCCACGATTTCATTGAATGTACACATATTGTTTTCTAGTATTAAAAACAATATGCGCCTGACAGGCTCGTGCCTGACATATTTCAGAATGATAGACTCTTTCTCAGAGACGTTGAGTGGATAGTACCGTGTCATTCTTGACTTCCTGTCTACCTTGATCGCGTCGGACTTTTCAAGTGCAGACAGGTGGTAGGTCAGCACACCATTAACAAGCCCTGTCAGTCTTAACAATTCCCTATAACGAATGCCGGGATTTTCCTCGATGTATCTGAGTAGAACTTCTCGTGTGTCCCACTCTTCCACTCTCTGCTCTGCCATAAGTTACTTGTTCACCTTCAAAACTCCCAAGCCAAACAGGGTCACCATTACCAGTACAATCACGTGAGGAAGCTCTATCCCAAGCGCAGAAATATCAAAAAGGTTAACTATGCTTGTAGCATCAAGCAGGTAAATGAATTCAGCGGTTGCCAAGGCCATGAACCCGAGCGTCATGAACAACAACCTTGAACCAGTCGCTCGCATATACGCAAGCACCGAGACTACGCTGAGAAAAACCGCAATCGTAAGGCCGGCAATATGAAGAAGAATGTGATAAATCATCGAGGGATGCGCTACATGGGGAGTAATTATGGGCGCAACGATACCTATGACAATAGCTGTAATTAGTCCAAGCAGTATGGGTTTGCTGATAGATTGCTGGACGGGCTCACCACTACGGCCCCTTTGCATCCATACTATATATGGTAATGTACCACTAATAAGTCAATTGGTACATTGCCCGAATGTGAAAAAATGAGAAAGGGGGCTTAGAATGCCTTATCTCTCTTGCGGTTCCGGACTGCCCTAAACCCGAAGAAACCGACTATCGAGGCTGTTGCCGCCAATGCTAGGATTTGCAGGGCTGGTACATACGCCATGCCCCCATGAGCTGCGACATCGGTACCAGCTGAGGAAGCGGATGCGCCTCCTGCGGCTAACACTACCTGCTGTATATCTCCGTTGTCAATGCTGTCAGTGGACGTCATCGGCCTTGGTTCGTTAGGGAAATACAGGTCGTTTATGTCATTTACGCAACCAAATGTCCCATGCCAATCTCCGCTGTTAAACTTGGATGTATTTCCTTCAGGTGTAGTACAGAATACGGTTACGTCAATTGGTACCTCTGCTACACCGAAGTAGTCTATAGTGCCATAGATTCTGTAGCCATAGATGCCTGGCTGCACTATCTGTCTGGCCAAGTAGTGTCCGGGTTCGCCAAACACCTCGCTGACCGTAATGTTTGTTTCGACTTGGTCTGCTCTGCTTAGTGACATCGCTCTCTCAAACGATCTGAAATCTCCGAAGTAGTACTTGTCAGCTTTCAGATGTGCCCCTGACAGAGGAAGCGCAGTATTTGCATCTTCTATAGATACCTCCAGGCCATGTATGCCTTGATGCACTCCAGGCTTTACCCCAAACGTCGGCTCATTTGTGTGTCCGACGATCACCGTGATCGGGTTCACATGCTCTATGTCAGGGGTCAGGGTCAGGTGTGCATGTGCAAACGCGTTACCCGTGAAGGACGTAGACACGAGCAGGACCATAGTTGCCAGCGTTGCGGCCAGAGCTATGAGATGGGTTTTCTTGCTATTGGTCGACATCATTTACTCGCGCTCCTCCTTTCAATGATGTTCAAATCCCAATCCGTCGTTATCCGGATTATCATCGTTTAGGTCATACACTGGATTTCCGTGTGTAATGTCGACAGGCAGCCGCATCTCTTCGTATGGCGACTCTGCTATGCTTCCAAGCACTCTTTGGACATTGATGTCAACCATGTCTCCTGGGTTGAAGGCGACATTTTGACCTAAGCGATTTACAAGAGCGATATCAGTCACCCTTGGTGCTCCACCGTTGAGCGGGTCTGGGACATGCGCGTGGTATACACAACTGTTGGGACCTGACGCGTGCGAGATGTAGTAGAGCGGTATCTTGTCCACAAATGTACCGTGTGCGCTTTCATCTATATGCCCACCAATCACTGTTATGAGAGGAACGTTGTTGTTATCACATGGAGCCCGCATCAGGAAATGTCCTGAAACAAAGTTGGGGCTTGCGTCGTAAACTGGCAGCACGCCTCCAGGCGGCAGAATCAGCCCGTCGAGCCGGATGTGAGTGTTGTCTGGAACAGAATTTCCTGAAACGCCCAGCTCAAAACTATGGCTAGCAAAGACCGAGCTGTTGTATGCCACCAGACCTACTATGGCAGTCACGCCGGCTGCGACTACCAGCAGCTTTAATTTAGATAATGCATCTACCATCGATGCCTAAAATACTCTTCAAAAATTAAAGAAAAGTGGTACATTCGTGGAATGTACTACTACCACTCTACAAGCTAGCTTCCGTCAAGCAGCATTGCTTTGCGGATATTGCGCTTGAGGTCAATGGTGCTCTTGCTATATGTTAGCGCGCTTATCGCGATGCCAGCTGCTATCGCAGGCCCAGCCAAGTCGCTGAACGTAAAGCCAAGCTGTTGTATCCCGCCTGCGGGCATTTCCTCTTCCTGGCCCTCCTCAGCGGGTGCCGCAGGGGCGGTTGCCGGCTTGGGAGTTATCGTGACGCTGCCAAGAGCAGAACCGCGCTGGGCCGCAAACCAGATCTTGCCTCTATCATCGGCGGTTATCCACTGGATTGTAGATCCGCTAATCGGTATCCGGGCCTCTGCACCCAACCCTGTCCTCGGATCAATGACGCCGAGCCTGTCTATCGTATGTTGAGCAAACCAAAGATTGCCATAGCTGTCCATCGCCATGCCAAATGGAAGGCCGCTCTCGTTAACTGAAGGGAATTCATGGAAGCTTTCGAGGAGTGAGTTGAATACTACTATTTTGTTAGCACCATGGTCTGCAATATAGATATTGAAGCTGCCTGGGTCTGCAAATACTGCCGTTGGTTCCTCCAGCGCTAGACGCCCACGAGGCGCGTACTCGGTAATGTTGCCTGTATCCGGATCTATCTTGGCAATCCTGCCGGAATCGATCTCTGCAAACCAAAGATTGCCTTCTCTATCAGTAGTAATTCCTGCAGGCCTTCCGTCAGGTGTAGGTATGGCATATGAAGAGAATTGATGTGTTGCGGGATCAAATTTGATCACCTGATCTGATCCAGCCGGGACAACTAGAGGCATCCACAGGTTGCCATTTCTGTCTATCGCAAGTCCTGAGACAATGCCACTCACAGGAAGGCTAATTCGTGTGGATGACTTGTTTTCGGGATTGTACATGCCAATTATGCCAACATCGGATCCAAATGGTCGGGGTTCAACGAACCATATTATCCCTTCCGCATCAAGCGCCATACTAGTAATGAAATCCGAGCCGTTGATGCTGTGCATAGTATAGTTGTTAGTGGTAATATCAAACTGCCATATTCTCGCACTTAGTGGCTGCTGGTCGCCGACCCATATCGACTGCCTTGCAGCGTCAAATATCGGGTAATACGGGAAGCTGTTGACAGGTGTTGTGTAATTCTCAACTTGGAATTCTAGGTCTGAAACCAACGGTTTGACGTTTGTGTTGATAGTTGCGAGCATGTTGCTGCCTTCGGTGTTTAGCCCTTCAACCTCTATGTGCCACATCCCCGGCAGGCTGAACGCGGCATTTGCGGTGAAGACATTGCCGGCCTGCCGGCTCGTTTCGACTGTTATCGGGCCAATGCCCCTTTCGACCTGAGTTAGTTTTATAGTAGCAGAGTTGATGCCCGTCGCATTGCTTCCGTCCAAGTTAAAGAATGAGAGGCGGAAGCTGTTCTGGCCCACCGCAAAGGGGCTTATCGAAAGCTGTATCTTCCCATCGGTTGCGTACAGCGTCCGGCTAAAGTCTGTCTGCGGCTGTTCTGCAAACGCTGATTGCGCGTCCAGCTGGCGCGTATATCCCTGGAACTGGCCTGCAGGAAGCGCGCCGTTTGCCATCAGTGAAACTGTGAACAAGAGTGCGATCCCGACTAATGCCTCAGTCTTTAGGGCCTTGCCATAGTGTTTGAGACCTGTAACTCTAGTCTTTGTCTCACCACCTGCAGCAGCTGCCATGGCCACAGCAGCCCTTCTCTGCACGACAAACTGCGAATAAGCCCCCATTGCAACCATGGCCCCTGCAAGCCCTAGCTTTACCATGAGTATCCGGCCATAGAGCGAAGCGACTGTTAGCGAAAGGTCGCTCTCAAGAGCAAACAGGAGTATGGGGCCCGTTATCACCGCGATGCCGAGGAGCGTCACCACTACAGTGGAGAACCGCGGGATCAGAATAGAAAGAGCCGCCGCCCTGACCCTTTCTTCTCCGATCGAAAGGATCTTTGGTACCGCTACAAAGCCAAGCAGAATCAAGCCGCCTATCCATATCGACGCGGCCGCATTATGGAAGAAGTCAAGTATCACTGGGAATATCTGGTTGGTAGCAGCCGCATGTGCCATGAGGCTCGACGTGACAAGCACTGCAAGGCCCAAGATGAGTATCGCGTACATTTCCGCCCTGCCTGCGGTCGCATTGCCCCTTGTGACCTTGCGATAGACAGCCACAGCAATGCCCATCAAGATCGAAGACTGGAGCATCCTTGTTACCCACACATTTCCAAACTTGGTTGCGACTGCTTCAGTTATGCCCGCGTCGATTGAAATTGCCTGTACGATGATCATGGCGACTCCTGACGCAAGAACAATGCCTGTGCCAATGAGAATAAGGCGCATCATGTTCCTGTCAATCGATACGCGCGTATGCAGGATCGCCTTGCCAAGCCACGGCACCCTAGAAAATGGCTTCCAGAGCCATAGCGTTGCAAATGCCGCGCCGACTACCATTGTCTGTCCAACCATGCCAGGAAATCTGGAGAATGAGTATTCTAGGCCCAGCAGTGGAGCACGTTGAGCTTCACTGGTCGTCTGCACACCTATTCCAAAAATGAACGTCTCTTCGACGATGTGGCCATCTACTGCTGATAACACCCTCGTAGTCACAGTATATTCGCCCTCTGGTAGGTTAGGCTGGAGCGTGGTTGCAATGGAGGCAGTGTCACCTTCAACATTGTGCGGATCATTCATGTCGACTCTGTTGCCGTCCGGGCCAAGAACCCTGATGCTGCTGTAGGAAAGTTCTATTGCCTCACTAAAGAAGACCCTCACTTCGCTTGGCGATGACGAAACGCTCTCAAATGCCCTCGGTGTAGAATCGACATAAACCGGATGAGCAAACGACTGCTGGATGCCTGATGCAAAGGTCAGGAAAGTGACAGCCACTACTGCAATAACAGCGACAGAGGAGAGCCGCAAACGTCTGCCCTGCACATGTAAAATATGCCACGCACCATATTTGACTCTTGCTTGATTTGTAGTACAAAGTCCGAAATGTGCCTAAAGATTATAAGCATTTGAAAGGGATTTTATACTGGATGAAAATCGCGCTTCTTATTGTAAGCGTCCTTGTAATGTCATCGATTCTAGCGGTCGGGAGCTTCAGCCCGGCTATGGCACATAGTGAACTAGTTCAGGGAGATATCAACATCGTCGCCGGATGGGTGAACGAACCGCCGGTTGTAGGACAGATCAACGGGATCGAACTTACAATAACCAGAGTATCAGACGGTCAGCCGGTCAGCAACGCCATGGCTCAGCTCGATGTGAACATCAGGAAAGGTACGCCAACTAAGTCTCTCAGCTTCCGTCCTACGGAAGAGGTTGGCGTATATGTTGCAGACATCCTCCCAACTCAAACAGGCCAGTATGCAGTCGTCTTGAGGGGAACCGTAGCTGGTCAGGTCATCGACGGCCAGATCGAGATAGAGGATGTCGGGGACACTGCTGCTCTTGCGTTCCCACCAGCTACCGACGGTGGAATCTCGGAGGAAGTGCTAGCGCAACTGCAGACTCTGATCACTGACTTGTCCGCTCGGGTAGATGAGGCAGATACATCTGCAGAAGAAGCTAGGACAGCCGCTGCCAGAGCAACCGAGGCTTCAGCAGACCTAAGGATGGCGGCTGACAGGGCGTACCTGTTTGGGATGGTGGGCGTTGGGGTCGGCATAGCAGGCATTGTCATTGGCGTCACCGCCCTTCGCAGAGAAAAAATTTAACGCCTGCTAAACCAACGCGCAAACAGAAGCGAACCGGCCATCGTTGCACCTATTACTGCGCCGACAATACCTATAGGAAATTCGGGAACCACTGTCACAGTAAACTCTACTTCTTCTTCAGTTGGAATAGGCGGTGCAATACCAGTGCCACCGAGGAAGATTTGAATTGTATAATCACCATTCTCTTGGAAGGTGTACGGGACAGTAATAGTACCCTCCACGTTGTGTATTAACGGCTGGTCGGTCTGCTGTGCCGCGCTGAATATCATTGCCCCGTCCTTAAAGATCCTAAAGTCGTAATCCTGATGTTCATGAAGAGTGTCGGTTCCGGGGTTCAAGAAGCTTACTCTAAAGGTTGCCCTTCCATTCTCATCCCAGGTTGGCTCAACTAGGATGTCCAGTGTTCCCTTGCTGGTTGTACCTCTCATGCCACCACCCTCTTGTGCATATGCGACGGATGTTGTTGTTGCGATGCTGAGAACCGCTGCCAAAAGCAGCGCTGTCATAAAAATGCTGCTTGCCATTGCAATTATTCTGGCTGCTGCCTAAATAAATTATTGTGTCGGGAGACCGCAACAATTATCATGCTCAAGGCGATCGTTCCCAGCACAAATGCTCCGAAATGAAATTCAGGAGTTACCTGTATCGGAATGACAACTGATTCACCTAGTCCTTCGATATCTTCAATCCTAATTTCATAGGCCCCTGGATCTTCAAATGCAAATTCCTGCCTAGTCGCATACTGGTCGGGATGAAACACTATTACTCCTCTGTCTCCGCTTCCGTAAATCGAAAAGTCATACAGCACATCCTCTATTTCTTCACCAGTCTCTGGCTCTACAAAACGAATATCAAACACATGTATGCGACCAATTTCGGCAGGAGCCCATGTTATTTCAACCAAAAACGTATCCTGATCACTTATAGCTTCAAGCACAATTTGTTCCTGCGCATATGTTTGATAAGTCGCGCTAGGAGCCGCAGAAGAGCTTAATAGCACAGCAACAAGCGCAAGAATGGCACTATGCAAATTACATGATGAGAAGGTGATGTCAGTAAAATAATCTATTGCACCTTTATGTACCGCTAAATGCGAATCCAAGCTAGCCCAGCTCACGATTATTTTGGCAATACGATAAAAAGAAGAAAATGAAGGAAGGCGGTTAGGCTCTTCCGAAGAATCCCGTTCCACTTCTTGCAAACCTAGTGTAACCGATGACTGCCGCGATTGTTGCCGCAAGTATTGCTGCAATGACAGGGAATTCAGGAACTACAACCTCTGCCAGAATCGTCGCAGAAGTCTGTCCCTCTGGGATTGTAAACGATATGGTCGTGTGTGTGTCATTCTCATTTACCACTTCAGGTTGAACTTGCTCAGTTCCTATCATGACTGCTGTGATGCCGCTGACCATTTCCTTTGGCAGTGTTAGTTCCACGTCACCTGCTCCATCGAATTCGATCTCTACCGATTCGCCGGGATTGATCGTAGCTGCTGTTGCCGTGGCGCTTCCTGACCCTGTGATTTCGTATTCAACACCATCTGGACCCGTTGCAGTTATTGTGAATCTCTCAGGTGCTGGTTCCGGTCCACCATCCCCTCCAGCGGCGGCTCTGACTATTACAGTTCCCACCATGTTCGGGTGGAGGCCGCAGTAGTACGGGAACTCACCGGCTTCTGCGAAGGTGTGGCTGAATTTCTGTTGTGGTGCGATCAGCGGGTTAAAGTTTGGTGAAGAGTCGAATTTGCCGTCCGGTACACCATTAACACCTGATGTGACAGTGTGCGGAGTCGAGTCTCTGTTGGTCCACGTAACAGTGTCTCCGACGTTGATTTCTATTGGGTTAGGCGAGTATGCATCGTCCGTCAAGCTTGACGAACCCGCTCTTATTTCTGCTTGTACTTCAGCTGCAAAGGCCGGCGTCAGTGTCGATATTGGCACTAACACTACAGCAATTGCTGCTACCAGCCCGACAGCGACTGCAATTCTAGAGTTCATTGGCTAAGGACAAGGATTTATGCCATAAAATGGTTTTGGTTGGCGGAATACCAGCCTGGTACAAGTGTAGCGTAACAATTCTTGGTAAGGCACGTTTTTATGATTGCATTTTTTTTCTTCTCATGTGCGGATCGTCTCGTTCCTGCCAAGCGCTACCGAAACGCTATACAAGCTTGGTGTGGGGAGTCAAATAGTCGGGGTAACTCACGAGTGTAAGTTTCCTGTTCAGGCAAGAAAAAAGCCTTGTGTCATCAGGCCTTCGTTTGACCCAGACAAGATGACCGGAAGAGAGATCGATGCCAAGATAGTGGAGCTGATGCGCTCTGGCAGGGACATCTATATCGTAGACTACAAGGCTCTGAAAAAAGCAGATCCTGACCTTATAGTCGCGCAAGGGATCTGTGAAGTATGCTCACCTTTTACCAGGGAAATAAGCCGTGCGATCAAAATACTCGGCAGGCAACCAGACGTTCTGGTGCTCGACCCTCACAACCTTGACGACATTCTTGTCAGCATAATGGATGTGGCAGAAAAGGTTGGTAGAGTTAAGGAAGGTGCCAGGCTTGTTTCATCATTGCAAAAAAGAATTGACGCGGTTCGTGGAATGAAAATAAAGAATCTCCCACGGGTGCTTTGCATAGAGTGGATCGATCCATTATTTACTGCAGGGCACTGGGTTCCCCAAATGGTCGAATATGCGGGCGGAATAAATTGCATCACCGTCCCCGGCGAGCCGTCGCGCAGGATGGATATAGACGAGGCAGTACAACTTGATCCAGACATCATTGTCCTGATGCCATGTGGCTTTGGGATTGCACGAACGCTGAAAGAACTGCCGACACTTGCACGCAATGAAAAATGGAAGTCGCTTCGGGCCGTTAGGAACGGCAAGGTCTATGCGGTGAATGCGAATGCATATTTCAGCAAACCCGGTCCAAGAGCTGTTACAGGGCTAGAGATGCTAGCAAAAATTTTGCACCCCAAGGCCTCTCAGCACATTAGGGTTCAGAAGGGTTCTTACAAAAAACTACTGAGTTAGAGAGACTTCGATATATACGTCGTCGGGGATCTTCAGCCGCATCAGCTGTCGGATGGCCCTGTCATCAGCTCCGACATCGATGACGCGTCTGTGGATCC
>DATLXY010000005.1:0-3856 GCA_035575335.1 Nitrososphaera sp.
TCTGCATTACGCCGTTGATGCCTTCAAGCATGAGAGCCTTGCCCAGCCCCTTGCCCCTGTGTTCTTCCAGAACGGCGACAGAAACAACGTGTCCCTTCTTGACGAAGCCAAGTTTGCGAAAGTTCGAGAACCCAAACTCGATCTTGCACATGATATAACCGACTATCTTGCCGTTCAGCTCTGCGACAATGAAGGCTTCGGGCAACTCGCGCAAGATTGATTCAAAGAAATAGTCGGAATAGTGCTCCGGCAGCGCGGCCATGTTAATGTCAATTACAGATGCAATGTCGCTTTCCTCGCACCGACGTATTACATAATCGCCCACTCTTCGCAGAGCAGTTTGCAATGCTGCAGCTAAAGATGGAAACGCACTATTTAACCTTACACCTTACCTTTGCATTCAAAGCCGGCATTCTTTGGACGTGAAGAAATGAATCGTCCATATATTGAAAACGTTGAACGCAGTCCTAGCAGAAGGGAAGAAGAAGAAGAAGAATCGAAGAATCAAGAACGCCAAGGCCATGACTCTGACCATAAGAGAGCAGAAGTGAAAGGCGATAGCAACACAAAGCTCCGGCTACTAATGAAAGGAAAATCTGGTGCATTTTGAGCAGCATTCATACAAGTAAAACATCCATCGGCTCCTTCCACCCAGCTACTAAGCAGCAGTTGGATAGATAGGTCGACGCAATCAGAGTGCAGAAAAGGCAAAAGCAGAAGATGAACCCTGAGAAGCATATATCATATCGTTCTGCTGAGGGGTTCTGCTAGGCGTACGAAAGGACGGAAGAAGTAGACTTCTATAGAATAAAGGCACCTAGAAGCGGAGTGTCTGCAGGTCAATCGACCAGCATGAGCTACAGAGGAAAAACAAAAATACCCATTATAGCGGCAGCATGTGAACTTCATGATGCGATTAGCCTGGGGCGTGCTGTCCGGGGTAGGCGCATCCGCTTACTATCTCATAACACAGGGTGATTGCAGTAGAAGAAAGGAGCAAGCTAATAATAATCATATACATGTCTTGCCGGCGTGAGTACCCGGGATCTCTTGGGGAGAATATTTTAATTGGATCGGCGTCCAAAGAGTGTCCGGTGGCCACTTCTTTCCTCAATGGCGACTATTTGCGGGTTCTGCCAATAGTCTCTTCATTCTTTACAGTAAGGGACTTCCAGCTCAATGGCCAAGAGGATCGCCTAGAATTCTTAATAGCTGAATCGGAGGTCAAGGACAAGTTCCCCCTCTTGCTGAAGGAACTCGACAAAGTGGGAATGGTTGCGGCCGCCAGGAGATCAAAATATGTCTCACGACTAATGCCGACCCTCTCAACAATGAGGCTCTCAGTTGACAATGCGATTGTGCTCACCGTGGGAAAGATGCCGGCGCAAAAGCCAGCAAGCAAGTTCCGTCAGTCGCTGCCGGCAATTTTTTTTGTCGCGACAGTCGCGATGGTCTTTGTCAATGGAATATTCAGATCCGATTCTCCGTTTGTCACGTCGCAGTTTAATAATCCCGTCCTGATGGCTGCTATGTATACAGTGTCCCTGATGGGCATACTTGGAATACACGAGCTGGGACATATTCTCGCAAATAGGAAATACGGCATCAGAGCGTCATGGCCTTACTTTATCCCCGGTTTCCCTTGGGGGATTCCAACGTTTGGGGCGCTAATAGTGCTCAGGAACAACATGACAAACCGGAACGTTATGTTCGACGTGGGGATCGCAGGTCCCATAGCTGGCCTGATAGTGACAGTAATTGTCTCCATATATGGCTCTACAATATCTACGATAATCACTGCTGAAGATGCAGCGAGAATTGAAAATCTGGGGCCTCTCCCGTTTGGGGAGAGCTTGCTGATGGTGGCTACGATTCATCTGACTGGGATGGCCGTGGATGGCATGGTGCTTGTGGCTTCGCCTGTGCTTTTTGCGGCCTGGTTTGGCTTCATGATCACATTCTTGAATCTGCTACCTGCGTGGCAGCTTGATGGCGGGCATTTGGCGCGATCTGCGTTGGGAGTGCGATGGCACAGGCTCCTCACCTATGCAAGTATTGCAATATTGCTCGTCCTTGGATTGTACCCGATGGCACTTCTGGTGCTGTTTTTTAGCATGAGAGCTCCTGAGAGCGCGCCACTCGACGACGTCACTCCTCTGTCAGCAAAGCGCAAGGCATTGTTTTTTGTGGCGCTCGGGATTGCCATTGTCTGCGCTCCAATACCTGAAACACTTACGCCTTGGGGTTGAGAAGGACGATATCGGCGTCTGACATTACCAGCGCCCTGAAATTCTTGCCATGCTTTTCAGAGAGCCTGCCAAGTATGTCCTTCATGCTGGAATAGGTAGAAAATCCGAGCTTTGTTCGGACATAATAGTGCGGCAGCGTGGAAACGAGCCCGAGCTCTATTTTTTGCTGCTTCACTTCCTCCATGAAGAGCAGGTGCTCAAGCCCATCGATGTAGGGGCTCAAATGCAGCTGCTCTGGTTTGAGCCTCCCTTCGATGAACATCTGGATCGCCCCGCCGCCCACGCCTTCGCGGCCTTCTGCAACCAGTATAGCCGTGCCTTCTTCCTTCACTATGTGAACCATGTTCCAGAGCGAGTTGAGCGAGTTTGCAAGTGTCAAATGCGTACCAGCTTCGCCACTTGCGCTCGCTATTGCACACTTGACCCTGTCAGTTTCTATAACCGAGATCGACTTGAGCTGGGAAATGGCCTTGTCAAAAGCCTCGTTGATGTTTCCAATGTGTATACCTACTACGCCTCCACTGCCAGCCACAACTTCGATGGATGTCGCCGTCGCTGTTGCGGCAATCCCTTCGACTGCAGACTTGGCAACTTTGAGTGGCTCGCCCTGTACACCCGGGGCAGGCTTGTTGTCCTTTCTTGCAGCAAATGCTTCTGCCATCTTGTTCTTATTGTCGTCAAGCAGGTTTCGTAGCAAAACCGTGGGCGCTCCAGCAAACCCAAAGAGAGGATCATATGATACGCTTGAAACAATGATGGTACTCTGGAACTTGCTCATCCTCTCTCTGAGCGACTGCGGGTAGTCAATGCGGTTTATCGAAATTGTATCATTACCTGCAAGATTTGCCCTTAGGGCTCCGGCAAATCTCTGGGGCACGTCGACTGTGAAACTAAAGCCATTTGCACGGGCCTGTTCTGCAAGGATCGTGATAACTCTAGCCGCTGATTTTGACCCTGAAAGCACTGTCATCAGCATATTATCTGTAAGGGGCACTGCGCCAAGCGCTGACGCGACTTGGTAATCTGGCATTACAGGAAAAGTGGCAGAGATCTGGTTGGCCAGATTTTCAAACCTGATATCGAGCACCACGTCGGCGCTTCCATATCTGAGCCAAATCTCTGGCATTCGAATCTTCTCATGAAGGGTTAAAATAAATCCTTTTTTACTTATGTTGCATTGACCGAGAGCTTTATCCGCGAATTTGCGTCCTTCATGCTCAAGAGTAATTCCCTGCGGTTCGGCGTCTTCACTCTTTCCAGCGGGAAGCAGAGTTCATACTATATCGACCTGCGCGTCCTGCCCAGCTTTCCATCGCATTTCAAGCTGGCAATAGGCGAGATGAGGGACACCATCGTAAAACACGTGGGCGATTTTGATGCTATTGCCTCGGTACCAACCTCGGGCCTGGTCTTTGGCTCTGCGCTTGCCTATGAAATGAACAAGCCATTCGTCTACGCCAGAAAGAAGTCAAAGGATTATGGCACAGGCAAGGCAGTCGAGGGGTACCTAAAGCCGGGGTCAAGAGTGGTCGTTGTAGACGATGTTGCAACTACGGGCACATCTGGTAGCAACGCGGTTGAAACAATACGCGCAAACGGCGGGATCG
>DATLXY010000006.1:0-4657 GCA_035575335.1 Nitrososphaera sp.
CAAGACGGCCGAAGACGGCAGGTCGGTTTCGTACTCTGCAAACGTGGCTTACAAGGGCTCCTGCTACACCCTGACGCTATTTGCGGTCAAAAAAACCTAGTAACATATTTATTGTAATGAGCGAGTCTTGTGTCCTACGTATCGCTATGGTGATTAACGAGGAATTACTGGCGGCCAGGAAAAAAGTTGCTGAAAGGAGGCCGAGGTTCGTCCGGCAAGAGAGCTGGAGGTATGATAGGCTGGCAGAGAACTGGAGAAAGCCTAAAGGCAAAGATAACAAGATGAGAAAACAAAAGTCAGGCATGCCGGCGCTAGTCAAGGTTGGCTACAGAGGGCCAAAGGCTGCGCGAGGCCTCCACCCTTCAGGCTATACCGACAATGTCGTTCACAACGTGGCGGAGCTCACAAGACTGGATCCGAAAAAAGATGCCGCTAGGATTGGTCACACCGTCGGCAACAGAAAGAGGTCAGAGATCATCGCCAAGGCAGCCGAGCTTGGTATTAAGATCCTCAACGCTGGCAAGCTGGGGTCAAAGGAAAAGAAGAATGAGGGGTAGAGGAGATAATGGTAGTCAATATTGCAAAAAAGCGTGAACTTGTCGCAAGGATTCTTGGGGTAGGCGCAAACAGAGTCCGCTTTGAACCGGACAGGCTAGAAGACATAGCCGACTCTATCACCCGGGACAATATCCGCTCGCTTATCAAGAGCGGCGCGATATGGACAGTTCAACCAAAGGGCACTTCGAGGGGCAGGGCGATGGAAAAGCGCGCTGTCTGGAAGGTCCATGGAAAGGGCCCGGGGTCAAAGAAGGGTAAAAGAACCGCAAGAGTCGGCAAGAAAGAAGTCTATGTTGTCCGGGTAAGGTCCATGCGATATCACCTTAAGGTGCTCAAGGAGCGCAAAGATATCACGAACGAGGTTTATTGGCAGCTATACAAGAAGGTCAACGGCGGCCAGGTAAGATCGATTGCTCACTTGCGCGAGCTTGTAAAAGAAGCTAAGTCACGCTGATAGCACACGGGAGGGCGTGTGTCTTCATTTTCCGCAACAAGTATGCCTACGTATGTCGAACAGGAGGGCTACAGAGACTGAGGGTTATAGGCTAATTCATTCTGGCAGCCTCCAAGTGACGTCTCGAAGAATCAACTGTGCCTCAGCAGGGCTATGCGTATGCACACGTCAGGGCTTCCGGGGATATTTGGCTTGGCAATGTACCAATGTACGTATCATCATTATTTCGGAATTCTTTTGGTGGAGACCGGCATGAAAAGGCCGATAGATGGAGGCGGACAGTTGAAGATGTACAAGCGCATGCGTGTTGATGTATTCAAAGGTGAGGGAAAAGCTCTTCTGGCTGCTCTTTGGCCCGGAACCTGAGATAAAGGTCTGCTCATGTTCAAAGGAGTGCAATAATCAGTCAATGTCGACGAATGAAAAACCTTGAGCATCTAAAAAAGTATAAAATGTACAACCAACCTTTGGACAATAGTAGGCAGCACGCTATATCGACCCTCGCAACAACTCCACTGAAATCGAACAATGGTTATTATTTTACTGCTAATGCAACTTTTCGAGCGAAACCCTGTAACTTGTAAAGTGTAGAATACGATCATCGGAAAAGCGCAATCCTTCTTTCTTGAGCAATTCTTTCTTTCGAGTCTTGCCAAAGGCATAGCCTCCTATGCTGCCGTCTGACATGACGACTCGGTGGCACGGCACTACAATTGGATTTGGATTCTTGTTCAAAATTCTACCTATAGCACGCGACGCCCACGGACAGCCCAGAGCTTTCGCGATGTCTCCGTACGTTGTGACCTTGCCTTCTGGAACTTTCAAAAGAATGTCGTAAACATCACTTGCCTTCAGCTTATTTTGCATACCGGTCAGATCATCATGACGTATTTCAAACTAACTCTAGAGTTTCAATATTTCAAGTCCGGTCTTTTCCGCCATCTCTATCATCCTCTCCTTCTGGCTGCCTAGCCCCTTGCTATCCATTATAATATGCGTGACCTTTTCCACACTTCTTTCTATCATGTGGTTCAACAATTGCTCATCGATTGATTCAAGGTTGTGCTTTGATGCCACGGCCGCGAGGCCAAACTGTGATTCGAGCAGCAGTTTGTTAAACTTGGTCGGGTAATGAGTACCTCCAAGCGCAACTCCTATCTTTTCACAGCGTTCAATGCCATTGTCAAGCAGTTGAAGCAGCGTCTCGCATATCACTTCTGCTGCTGTGTTATCGGACCACTGCTTTTCGGACGAACCAAGCTCCACAAATAAAAGGGGTTTTTTGAGCGATGTCGGTCCATGGTGTGTGGCCTCTATGACGATTTCATATCCTGGGACTCTACTCCGCGCAGCCGTTATTGCCTTTAGATAGGCTTTCTGCAGGCTTGGATACGCAACGGCCATTTGTCGGGGGTTGCCACCGTAGGGGTTACCGGCAAAGTTACCAGTGCAGTGGCAGGTAAGCGTAGGTATCTGGCTGTCTGACTTGTGCTTTGACAAGAAAATGAATGAGATGGCGTCTGGGTACAGGTCGTCGAGATTTTCAAGAGCCAATAAGCTACCATCTTCCACATGAAGCTTAACTGTCTTGTGGCGGGGGGAACTTCCTTCGTCTGTGAACCCTTCTTTATTCTTGAGATAATTGATCATTGTAACCCCAGCCAAATCCTGGCTTGAGGCTACCAAGACATAATGTTTGTTCAATACAGTGGGCATGCAAGCAATTGTAATTTTAGCCTTGTCGCAGATCATGCACAACCTTTCGATAGGATGATTCCGCTTGGAGCTCGATCGCAGGCACGTTCGCGGTTCGGCCGCCTGCCTGGATCTCGCATCTGGAAACAAGTACCACCGCCTAATAGTATATGATGCCCTTCGTGCCCAGATCGGGGTTGCTTTACATACGTGTCGTCGTCTGTTGCAAGCATGCGTCACCATAGAAGTGCCGTGTATATCCTTGACACCAGAAAGCCACTGGTAGTGTCGACGCACCATTCCATGACTGCTAATTCTCGGAACAGACCAGCACTGCAGTAATATCCATTAACATCTATTACCCACAGTTCGATATGAACATCAAGTTCTAGAAAATCGTCACCCTATGGTCACAAAAAGTAACTCTACCTTGTGACTAGATTTCTTGTCTATACGTCAGAGGAGTTTGTAACATTCAGGTACTGTATTCATCGTTTGCAGGCCAGCCTGTTCGGACATCATCCTTGAATTTTCTTTTTCCTTTGCATACACGGTCTAGCTCAGGTAGGTGTTCCCTCCCACAGTGGTGCAAATCTTGTTCGTCCGATGCAGGTGACGCGCAAGCCTGAGCCCAACGGCCTAAAATAGCAGGTGGCATCATGATTGAGATTGGGACGCAGGATCTTTACTCAGAAAACGAACAAATCACAAGTATCTATATCGGCTTGACGCCATCGTGTTGGATACAGCAATAGCTCCTCTGAGGTTATTCACGCAAAGCGAGAGAATCTCGTTCATGGGATAGTAAAGAGGAAGAGATTATTGATTATTACGGCCGGTAAAGAGAGTCTCCCTTCTTCATCCTTTCAAGCTCGTTATCTACTGCGTCCGCAATCTCATCTAGCTCTTCGAGTCCTCTGAGCTTCTGGTACGTAAGTTTCTCAAGCGACACGAGTATACTCTTTACAGACCTGTACTGTGGGATCTGCGGATCGTCAATCTCTGCGTAAAGTCCTATTCCCTGAATGCTGTTCTTTTTTGCATAACCAAGCACTAGGCCGTTAAAGCCTGTTATTAGCGACGAACCAGGTGTTGGGTCCATCCCAAGTTTCTTGATCTTTGTTGCCAGTTCTCTGGATGTGCATGTGAATAGGGTCTTGGGACTCTTACCGTAGGCTCTGTTTGTATGGAATGCACCAAGAGTGTAGATAAGCTGAACCGAGTATGACTTGGCGACATCGATCACGTCCTGGCATAATGCATATAGTTCCTCACCTGTCTCCGGCTGGCCGATTCCTCCTCCGAATACGATAATGCCATTGCCATACCTGTATTCCCACCTCTCCTGATGGTAGTCGATGTATCCGCCCTTGTCTTCCACGTAATTTGGATATGGTGCCAAAACATATCGAAACACCTTTGTTCCAAGGCTCTTGTTAATGAAGTCAATTGCAATATTTCCGACGTTTCCCATATCCTGCATAGCAGCAATCATTATCGGCTTGTTAACTTCGGGATCCTCTACCTTGACAAACTCCATACTGCACTTTCACCTTGAGGGGCACTGCTAAAAAAGGTTGGCATGTGTATGCAAGGCTCTGTTAACTTACCCCCATCCTTGGCCAGAAATGACATGAATCTTCTCCTGTCTGTTCCCATATGTGACTATAGCAAGAAGAGCTTCAGCCAGTTCCCCACATGCTGCCTGCTGCAATCTGCCTTTTTTTACATGAAAAATAGTCGTCAAAACATTCTGTCCTGTCCTTGACCTGCAGGATAAACCGCTACATCAGGTTCTTCTTCTTCTTCAGTTCAGTACCATATACATAACGGCATAGGCGCAGCCACCCGCTGCAGGCCCCGTTGTACCATCGAGCGCCGTCTGTATGTGTGTACGTATGTATATGTGTGAATATTGGCTTCCTTCCATACCTTCTCCTCTACAACTGC
>DATLXY010000007.1:0-2059 GCA_035575335.1 Nitrososphaera sp.
TTCCTCAGAAAGTTAAGCGTGACCAGTCCTGCAGTCATTGTAACGGGGTTTGCAGAGAACGTTCCCCCGCCTATCGCGCAGCGAGCTTCTTTTTCCTTTCTTGATACCGGGTCGGCAAGTGACATCGTCTCCTTGTTACCACACACGACTCCAATGGGCATGCCTCCACCGCAGATCTTCCCGAGCGTAAAGAGATCCGGCTCGAGTTTGTAGGTGTGCATAGCGCCATGCAAGGAGAGCCTAAAGCCAGTGACAATCTCGTCAAGAATGAAGAGGCTGTCGTTCTTTTTTGCGAACTCCTGTAGCCCCCGAAGATAACCGTCGACTGGTGGTATACAACCCGCGCCACCGAGAACCGGCTCGATAATGATGCACGCAAGGTCGTCCTTGATAGTCTCGAGAATCTTGAGTGAGGCTTCCAAATTATTGAATGGTATCGACTCGACGTATTGACCCTCATCCTGCACGAGACCGGGACCCTCTTCAACTTCGAACGGGTAGTTAACGGTTTGCATGAGCGTGGTGTTAAAGCCGTGCCAGCCGCCTATTGCCTTCGCAATCACACGTCTGCCTGTTTTTGCACGGGCGAGTCGGACAGCGTACATCGTAGCTTCGGAACCTGTCGAGCTAAAGCGCATCATTTCTGCCCTTGGCATCAGCTTTTGGATTGTTTCTGCCAGCTCGACGCTCACTTCGTTGACCGTCCCGTAGAGCGTGCCATTCCTTACCTGCGCGGCTAGCGCATCTGCTACTGGTTTTGGCGAGTGTCCTAGAATGAGGGCCCAGTGGCCCATCCAGTAGTCTGTGTACCTATTACCGTCAACGTCGCGAACCTGCTTTCCCTTTGCAGCGTTCACAAAGAATGGATATGGCTCAAAAAAGCGGATGTTGTGGCTGATCCCTCCCGGGAAAACATTCGCAGCGCGGGAGTAGAGACGCTTCGATCTGCGCGTCTTGGATTTGTAGGTGTCTACGTAATAATCACGCATTAATGTGACTGCAAGAATCAGATTGTTCTATAATCCTTTGTTTTTTTCTTTTGCCGATTTTGCTTCCGCTTGGACACGCTGATAATGCAAAGCACCCGGCAGTCCATAATCTTGGCGAATAATGTTAGCACTGTAGGCATTGCCGATATGTGCCTGAAGTAGCGTATGAGCAGGTAGCCCCAGTAGCCGGAAAAGGTGCAGCCTGAGCGTCTCCTCTTGCACAGCTGGTTCTCCTGCAAGTGCTGGCGTTGCAGTGCCTGCCACGACGGTTAATTGTATTTGTAGCCACAGGTTTTAATTATCCTGCAGGGACAAAATCGTTGCTGGGCCTCCAATGAACTGCGTAAAATGCTTCCACCATTATCAAGTCCATGAATTCAACAAAGGCGGAGATAGCTCGCTCTTGCGTGTGGGGCGCTGCCTTGTGCCACATTGTGATTGCGCACAGTATGTCGATAAAATAGAAATGATAGACGAGGACCTGCTATGATTGCAAGTTCCTCAGAGAAGGCGGCGTCTCGAGAAGCTCCGGAGGTACTTCCTCCGCGGGCGGCAGGCCGTACTGCTCTCTAAGCTGGGTCTGCTGTTCTCTCATAATACCGTCGGAAAAGTTGGAGCCCGGCATCCATCCGAACCAGACATACAGGATGATGATAATTGCCAAAGATATCCCCATAACGAGGATCGACCATGCGACTGCCTTCATGTGAGGCCCGCTTTCGTAGCCGCTGCGTTCGTGCGCCATAACCTACCAGAGGTTGGAATGATGCTTTTTAAAAATATTCGCATTTTTGTGCATTGTTTCACAACTGACCCTCTGTCAAGGAGGTTTGACTGAGCTGCATTTAGCTTGGCCTTCTTTTATCATCGCCTCACGTACATGGTCAACAACTGGTGCCACTCTTACAACGAATTATTGGTATGCGCGCGCGTGCGTGTGCGTGTTGAGGGGGAGGGAGGGGAGAAGTGATGCTTGACTTTGTAATCGACGGCTGGCACCTGATGAGCTGGAAAGGATGAACGAAGGCAAGGAAGGCGAGAGCGTCATCAGGTACCGGCATCGTTCATTC
>DATLXY010000008.1:0-3104 GCA_035575335.1 Nitrososphaera sp.
TAGTACGCAGGGTGGGAGGGTTATCCGCCCCGCCACTGTTCAACTTCATTTACTCTCTTAGCCACCTGCCCCACTTGCAGACGATATCATCGCTCTATCCTGCCTGACCTCGTCGAGTGCTTCTTGCAGTAGACGTAGAAGGGCTGCCTCTTTTGCTTGGCGAAGGCCATTTCCCGCTCTTGGGTGCGCTCGGACATCTAACAAGAATTGTCACGACATATTGTTATCTGGTTTGCGTCTGTGTAATTCCGCTAGATGGATGTACGTTCTATATGATGGCTACAGCAATTTTAATAGGAATTAGTTACTATTGTTATTTATGAGAAAGGTATCGTCGCTAGCGATAATACTGCTTTTCGCATTATCTGCTTCAGTTCCTTCTGTAGCGCTTGCTCAGGCCCAGGAATTGTCTGACCCCGGTGCGCTTCCTGATGACGCCTTCTATGGTTTCAAGAGGTTCTTTGAATCCGTAGTTACGGCGTTCACGTTCGGTGAAGAGGCAAGAGCCAACAGGGCGCTCGAACTCGCAGAACTAAGGCTTGCAGAAGCCAAGGCGATGGTCGAGATGGGCAAACCCCAATTCGTTGAGAGCTTGGCTAGAGATTACGAAAGGGAGATAGAAAACGCCAAGGAGATAATGACTTCTATCGGAGATGGAGAGACAAAGAAGGGAGTATCCGAAAGGGTAGCCGTTGCAACTTCGCGCCACCTTGAAGTCCTTGATGAAGTGAGGGAGAAGGTGCCTGACCAAGCAAAGATCGCGATCGTTGCTGCCAAGGAAAGATCCATGACAGGCAACATAGAGGCATTGAGAGCGCTTGCAGCGGAAGATCCTGACAGGGCCGCTGAAATAGCGATGCAGGTCGCAGAGAACAGGGCATTGAAGGCCAGAGAAGCGGCAGATAGAGGGGACAGCGAGATGGCGGTAGAAGCGGCAGGCGAATACATGGAGTACGAGCGTTTTGGTCAAGAGATATCCGTAATAGCGCAGCAGGTTGGAAAGGATCCCTCCAGAGTCAGGGAGCTGGTTGCAAATGCTACGTCTATACACATGATAGTCCTACAAGAAGTGAGAGACAAGGTTCCGGATGAGGCGAGGTCTTCTATTGAAGAGGCGATAGCAGCATCTGAGGAAGAAAGGGATTGGTCCTTGGAAGAGAGGAATGGAGTTCCTTACAATAGCACCCGGCAAGACGACGATGATGCAGCCCCTGAAGAAAACGACGAAAGAGGCCCCCCTCCTTCGGGAGTGGCGTCAGGAAGACCATAGTTACCTTAACCACTCTTTGATATTCTTGAGCAATACGTCTAAAATGACGATTAATCCAGATGCCAAAATAATGTTGACCGCCTGTCTAGATCCCTCGTGGAAACAACTTTTAGTTGGCGGCTTCTGTTCTACCGATGTTTGCAGAAGTGAAGCTGTTAACAGGCATGGTCTGCCAAAAAGTCTGTTAACTAGCTTCAGTTCTTAAGGCACGCCAAGAGTCTGTATGCGGCAGCGCTTGGCATTGAAATTCACTGTATCGTTGCTACCCAGTTTGGGGGAAATATCGGACTGTATACATTCGGATTCAATCTTCTTGGATACCTATAGCATATGCAATGGGCTACGCTCTCGCAGGTTAACTACATTTGCAACCATTCTTGGTAGATACAACTACTATAGCTCTAGCAGGATTGGCAGCTGTTGTTCTGTCCTAGAGCAGGAAGCAGGGTGCTGCTTTATCCCGAACCTCAAAATGACTTTCAGAGACTTTGCAACAGGCGTTACCAAAACCCCTCAATTACGCAAGCAGAGTAGTTTGAAGTACATACTCAATCAAGACAAGCGGGTACGCCCTAGTCACTGCCGAAAGTGCCTGCATACTTGCGGCTGAAACTGTGGATCTGATGTTCTATCAATATTCGATTGCACCGGCAGTTCCTCTGGCGTTACTGGTTGGCGCATTTACCGTAGTGGTGACATAAGACTTCCGTAAAATGAAAGCAGCAAAATCGCTAATCAGTTCCCACTGATTAGCGTCTTACACTGGTAGCAGGCGAACATGATCCATTTTTCTATTGGTCTTAAACCGCTTTACCATTTCATTGACTTCTTTTGCATCGCCCTTCAGGACGAATATTTCGAGGCATTTCTCCCTCTCCGTCTTGTTGTGTATGTGAGTTATGATAATCCTGTCAAACGAATGGCCCATCCGGTTTACTTCGTTGTCTGACTTTTCGTCGTGGATCACAAGCATAAGTGCATGCACATTGCCAGTTAGGTTCTTCCTCGCCCTTTCCTCAGCTATGAGACTGCGGAGGCCGGCACGGACTATTTCAGATCTGCCTGAAAAGCCAAGATCCTTCTGCAGCTTGTCAATCTCTTCAATGATATCCTCGTTAAGCGATACGCTAACTATGGGCATGTATTTACTCATTATTAACTGCCTTATAAATACATCTTATTAGTTATTAAGAAAAATATATAATCTTAATAGCAATCTACCACAGTGCACATTTCCCGGAATGTTGCCAACTCGCACGCGGGAAGCCCGCCAACCGAAAGTATCTGTCTTCCAAGGCAGAGATGACGTTGCGGGTCACCCCCTGCGTTTATTAACATCCTTTTATATTAGCCCACAATTGTTATTAACAAACGTATATATTGTTAATAACTTAGAATTGTTGGTATGGGCAGAAAGATTATTGTAGGGATTGTTGCTGCTGCGGTTGCAGCCGCGATAGCTCTTGGGATCGTATCCATGTCGATTCAGACTCCGCAACCGTCCACAGCGTCCGATGGGACAGAAAAAGTCAAAGTCATCGCTTCATTCTTTCCGCTCTATGATTTTGCCCGCAATGTGGGCGGCGACAGGGCTGACGTTTCTGTAATGGTGCCGGCCGGCATAGAACCCCATGACTGGGAGCCTACGCCCAGAAACATTGCAGACGCAGAGAACGCTGATCTGATAATCTATAACGGGGCAGGATTTGAAAGCTGGGTGTCACAGGTGAACGCTAAAAATGCCGTCGACACAAGCAAGGGGATAGAGCTGATGGAAGGTGGCGAGCATGAAGAAGGTGAAGCAGAGGGGGAAGAACACGGAGAATCCGGTCTC
>DATLXY010000009.1:0-3430 GCA_035575335.1 Nitrososphaera sp.
GCTGCTTGGAGATTCACGTTTTAACGAGTATAACGTGGCAGTGCTCACCGCTATCACTCTGTTTAACTTTCAATCTCCGCTGCTTGGAGATTCACGTTTTAACTTCTTAAAGAGCGCTGTCGTAAAGTCGTTCATCAATTCTTCTTCGATTGGCGTCATACTTTCAATCTCCGCTGCTTGGAGATTCACGTTTTAACACATAGGTCAGCTGTTCCGTCAAAGTCGCTCTTAGTATAAGCTTTCAATCTCCGCTGCTTGGAGATTCACGTTTTAACAGGGCGTTTTTTCGGCCTTTCTGGTCAAGGAAAGCACGAACTAAAGCCCCTGTCATGGGTAGGAACCGATTGTCTCTGATCTGTAAGCGTCCTTATAAAGATAATCGAAACAAATCAGCTCTACAGCCTTGCCAGTCAGCAGGTCGGAACTGGAATGATACAATTTAGGATAGGCATCATTGTAAGCATTCTTTGCGTCTCACACCTCGTTCCCAACAATCGTTCGGGTTCTACTGCACAAATCTCGAAAACTCACAATGTGTCTCATTATCTACAAGGAATGACATATTTTATTGATATTTGAGAGTTTTACATCAAAAAGCTAAAGTATTCAATTATTGTTAATAGATCAATGTACTTCCTTTCTGGGGAAGACCGTAGAAAACTGTTCAAAGGCCTAGTCTCCCGCGGGAGGAGCATGACAGTTGACGAGAGCCTGAGAGGGTGGAACTGGGACAAACCTCCAGTTGAACCGCCTTACGACACAATCAAGCTGGGGGTCTATGAGGTTGCGAGCCAGTACTGTGGGTCGGGACGTGATGTTTTTGTTAGGAGGATAGATGGTGTGAAGGGTTCTCCCTCAAAAGACATGGTTAGGGGCCTGGTCTATCACCACGCCATAGCCGATGAGATCTCGATAGCAAAAACCTATATGTACAAACAGGGAATTCTTGGTGCAGCAGACCTGTATGAACATCTTGTGGCAATAACAGAAGAGAGGTTTGCTGCCTACATGCTCACCCATGGAATGCTCTTCAGAGAGGCAGCGTTCACCGAAGCAGACATAGAAGAAATCAGGATGAACCTTCACAAGCTGTGGATCTACGAAGCCTCACAGATTTCCTCGTCGGTCAAGAACATACTCTCAAAACAGCCCAGGATAGGAATTGACGCGCTGGTACATACCGCAATACCTGTGATAGTGGAACAGAAAATAGACGGCAGCGCACTCGGCCTCAGCACGCACCTTAGCGTCGACGCCTTCAGCTTTGACTCGATAATCCTAGACCTGAAGACGGGAGAAGAGAAGGAATTTCACAAGCTCTCAACAACAGGCTATGCACTTGTATACGAGAGCATATTTGAATACCCCATAAACGTTGGATGCATAGTGTACGTGAACTTTTACAACAACTCTCCTGTGCCAATAATAAAGCGAGTGCCACACCTGATAGACGAGTCCCTGCGAAGGGAATTCCTTGAGGCAAGAGACACCAAGATGAAGATGATCTATGACAGACGCGACCCCGGGTTGCCACGCAAATGCTACGCAAACTGCCAGTTTTTGAAGCACTGCGGAGCGGGACCGGAGCAGATTGAAGTTAGTGCTTAGCGAATTTGGGCTGTTCCTTGGAAGGAAGCGGAACAGGTATGTTGTAAGGAACAGCGAGGAGAAAAAGGAGATACTCAGCACCGACGTGGAGCAGATCCACATATTGAACCCCGGCGTATCTGTTTCCATAAGCGCAATGAGGTTGGCGCTAACAAACCAGACCATAGTAGTGCTTGGAAGCAGGAACGGCTGGCCGCACGGCTTCGTAGTTCCTGCAAAGATGTCAGGAACCATGAGGGGCAAGCGCGAACAGTTTCTGGCCTATCAGGACTTTCGCGGCGCCGCTCTTGCAAAAAAGTTCGCTTCAGGAAAAGCGTACAACCAACGGAACCTTTTGAGGTTGTTGTGGAAGAACAGGGTAAGGACAGAACCATCACTTGCAGAAACTCTATACAGGGCCTCTGAAGAGGTGGAAAAGCTTGCAAGAGAAACAGAAGCGATCAACGGTGACAGCGTGGACAAGATCAGGACCGATGTCATGAACAGGGAGGCGCGGGCGTCAAAAGAGTACTGGACTGCAATAGCAAACCTCTTCCCTGCAGAGCTTGGCTTTCCAGGCAGAAAGACTAGAGGCGCCACAGATCCTATCAACGCGATGCTGAACTTCGGATACAAGGCGCTTCTCTTCGTAGAATGCTGGAAGGCAATCTACTACGCAGGTCTGGATCCGTACGCTGGATATCTCCACGCCGACAGGCCTGGCAAGCCTTCCCTTGTACTTGATTTCATGGAAGAATTCAGGCAGCACACTGTGGACAGGATTATACTCTCCATATTCAGCAGAAAGATGCTCAAGACAGAAGAGATAACAGAGTTTGACGAAGCGAAAAACCAGCAGAGGCTGAGCAAGCAGACAATCCAGGTTCTGATAAAAGAAATCACAGGTCAGCTTGAGAGCAACGTTGCGTACAGGGGTGAGCGCTGCTCGCTAAAGGACGCCATACAGAACCAAGCGCGGTCGCTTGTAGGCTACCTGATGAATCCTTCCAAAGCTTAC
Organism: Nitrososphaera sp.; assembly: GCA_035575335.1. Classification (GTDB taxonomy): domain Archaea; phylum Thermoproteota; class Nitrososphaeria; order Nitrososphaerales; family Nitrososphaeraceae; genus Nitrososphaera. The sequence goes on from DATLXY010000009.1 coordinate 2,606, forward strand.
TCTACGTTCGAGCTTGCGTGGTGAAATACATGCGGTACATCATAGTGTACGACATAACAGATGACAACCTCCGTACTTTGACGGCAGAGACACTGAAGGACTATGGCCTGAAGAGGATCCAGAAAAGCGCGTTTATGGGAAACTTGAAAAAGCACATACTCAACTCCCTTCTGGCTGACCTGCGGCGGATGGTGACCGTCGACAGCGTTCTGGTCTTTCCCCTTTGCGACGCGGACTTTCGCAACATGGTCTCGGTAGGGGTGGAATTTGTAGAAGAGGAAAAGAAGGATGTCGAGTTCTTCTGACTACGACGGGAGCGAATACTCCTTTACCGACGCCGGCGAGAACACTATATCTGTCACAGATATCAAACATTATTTTTACTGTCCCAAGATAATCTACTTTGACAAAGTCATGCACGCAGATGCGGTCCTCAACTCCCAGCAGGAAGTTGCAAAAAAGACCCACAAAGAAAAGGAGAAGAAGGACAAGCGTAGAAAGACTATGTTTTACGACGAACAGTTTCCCGGCTGCCAAAAGCTGTTCAGGTTGCACATGTTTTCGGTGTCGCTTGGCCTTGAAGGGATCGCAGATTGTGTAATAGTCAACGGGCGGGAGCGCATCCCGGTCGATTACAAGAGGATGTTTTCAAAGGGCGGAGAAGCGTGGACAGACCACAGGTTCCAGCTCGCCGCGTATGCGCTTTTGCTGGAAGAACAATATTTGAACATCGTCAGGAGAGGTTTTGTTTATTACCTGCCGGAAGACCTGGCTGTAGAAGTAGAGATAACCGAAAGCATGAAGACCTATCTCAAGAAAGCGATA
>DATLXY010000010.1:0-5378 GCA_035575335.1 Nitrososphaera sp.
CCCCTGTTGTTCATAAGATAACCTATAGTCTTACTTTCACTGGTGGAAAAGCCGCCAAGGCGGGCGCCTATAAAACCTCCTCCAATCTTGCCAGCGACAGCCACAGCCAAGAGGATCAGAAAGAGAGGCAGAGCATCAGTGATTGAAAATATGTCGAGCTCTATCCCTACAAAAGCAAAGAATATCGGCGCGAGAAATCCAAATGTGATTGCAGAGAACACGCTGCTTACTTTTTCAAAGTTTTCATTACCGATGAGCTCCCTATAAATTACAAGGCCTGCAAAGAAAGTTCCTATTATAAAATGCAAGCCTAATTGCTCGGCAATAAGTGAAATACCGATTGCAGATATGAGCAAGATTGCAAATCCTACTTCTCTTGTCTTCAGCTTGTCAAACCAAGGTGAAATAGTACGGGGAAGAAAATGCATTGTTTTTGTCAAAATAAAGTCGAGCAAGAATATTCCACCGATAAAAGCAGTAATCTTGGCTACGGAAAATGCCAATTCAGAATAGTTAATTTGCTGATCTGTGCTTGTGGCCATCTGGAGTATTATGGCAAGAACCACAAGTGAGAGGATATCGTTGATTACCCCTGCGGTCATGACAGTAGTGCCCATCTTGCTTTTCAATATCCCAAATTCCATCAATACAACCGCCGATACGGGGACTGCTGTTATCGCAAGGGCCAGACCCACAAACATTGCAGTTATCATGTCCAATCCCAATGCCTGGGCTGTCAAGCTTCCGCCAAGAAATGGGATGAAGAATGCAACAACGGACAAAATCGTAGCTCTGCGCCCAGCTTTTTTTAACTCATCTGGGTGCATTTCAAGCCCAGTCAAAAACATTAGGAAAAAGATGCCCAAGTCGGTTATCACTTTGAGTGATTCGTTGGGATGGACTAGCCCCAGCAAAGATGGTCCAATAATAATGCCAGCCAAGAGTTCGCCGACTAGCGCCGGCTGCCTGATCCTTTGAAAGGCTTCACCAAGAATCTTGGCTGAGATAAGCATCACTATCACATTTACAAAGAAAAGTGACATGACACTGAACTAGGTAATAGATGCTATTATTATAGGATTATGTGGTAGCAAGTCCTCTGTTTCCAGACACAAAAAGCTTTTACTGTTCATGACCGCCGGTCATACACACAAGTGCAGAACCAACCCAACGTAGGTTCATCCGAGGAGCCGTCCTTCTAGCTCCCAAATTTCATTAGCAGAAAAAATAGGAGAACTGTTGTTTGCAGAATGAAGCATATGTAAGTGGAATCATATACATAACGTCGTTAAGCTACCTCATGATCGCACGCCTACTACCCGCCAAATCATAATAGTGATGATATTGTAATTATGGGACATGTTCTGAGCTATGTTAAATACTACTACTTGATTATTTAATGTAATTATGACCTCTGGAAAATACTTTAACAAAGGAGTCAAAGCACTTGATTCCCCACATGTCGGGTATGTAGTAAGAGAGACCGATGACAAGATAGTGATATTTGGTGGTGGAGATGATAGATACGACGTTCCAAAATCGGAAGTGAAGTTTGCAAGCGGTAATGTGTTAATCGACCTTCCACTATATGAAATTGTCAAGCGGTACAAAGTCAGCAGAGAAGAGCCACTGCCAGCCCGTACAAAAGACCCTTGGGAAAAGCCCGGCAACATTGACCTGGCATCATATGAGAAGGAGTATCCAAAGTCACTGTTTAACAAAGGCGTTAGAACAAACAACGAAGACCACGTTGGGCACGTTGTAAAAGAAACCGATGACAAGATAGTCGTGTTTGGCCACTACGACTATAGGTTTGACATTCCAAAGTCAGAGATAATTGCTGTTGGAAGAAACGTGATTGTCAAACCAGACTTTCCTGAGATATTCAAATACAGGGTAGAAAGGGATGCTCCACTGCCAACAGGCGAACCTATAGACAAGCTGGCCGACGAGCAGTAATCAACACTTTTACTCACTTTTTTGGACTGGCAACATTTTTGCAGAGGTTTTACTCGTTTGGCGCATACGTTCTTGTTTTTGCAAATCACCGCCTCAAAATCCTGAATACGCGGGTTTGCGAAGTGGCAGATTATTATTAGTATTATCTTTAGTGCGTGAACTAACCACGAATAAATTCGTGGGCTTATTCCTGCTTAAGCGACCGCTGTTGCTGCTGAATTGATCTACAGGCGTGACTTACCGGCGTTCCACCGGTAGTTGTAATATTTGCGACCCTCGCTTGAGGATGTTGCTAATAGAAGCGTTGTAGTCTCTCTGTCAAGTAGTACTGCTCTGCATTCTGTACTTATATTATTGCCAGCGTTGCTGCGGCATATTACAAAAAAAATAGATGGAGTGATTGTCCAGAATCAGGACAATCCTGCCATCTGACCATTCGAAGAGAAGCCTGCCTTTACATCTGTGAACAGCAGGAAGGTGAAGAACACTGGCTGCTCGGGGTTGTCAACAGGCCACGGCGTGGACTGTGACATTGGCTCTTGTGCAGATAGCCCTTCATCTCCCAATTGTCCGTAGTCAACAGGAGGCGTGCTCCCCAGCGATGTGTCGTCACCCAAGGGAGTGAAGCTAATTGCCTGCTCTGGCGTCAGTGGACCTATTCCGCCCGGAAGCTCGACACCACTTGGGATGTTCACAACGAACAATGCTACCACTGTCTGCGTTGCGGGAGTGAACTGCAGGTTCTCAAATGCCTTTTCTTCGTCGATCACTTTCCCTACCATGAGGTGCGTAAAGAGGTTCTCGGCTACCAGCTTGTTTCCATCTGTTACATCGTAGACATTGACATGCCCATAGAGTGCTACGTCGTTGAAGAACATGGGTACATCGGCTCTGTCAATGTTTGAGTGGCCATGCTGTATCTGGTTGAAAGCCACATTTCCTTTCTCTGCAAGGAACTGGGGTTGCCTTGTAGGCATAGCTACTTCATTGCTGTTCCATAGCGTGTCTACCAGCTCGATTCTGTACTTGTGTCCAGCTACCTGGTGGTCGCCATATGTTATTGGTGAAACATACTCAGCAAAGAACTTGTTCTCTTGGCCTCCGCCTTCTTTGAAGACTCCTCTGAATCTGTCGCCTTCCACCTCAACTCCGCATGTGATTGCGTCACCGCACGAGAAAGTATCGTTGAAGAACGGGAAAATCCCGCCTGGTCCAAACACGTTTGTCCTGCCTGCGTTTGGTTCGTAGAGTGCGTTACTTGCTATCACCTTGAAATATGGTTTGTTCTTGGGATCTGCTGCCTCTGCTGTCACCATGTCTGTATGGCCGGTATTGCTGATGGCTAGTACTGCCGGAACCATCGCAACAATCATGGCCGCTACGACCATACCGGTGATCGCGCTTCCTCGAATCCTTCCGTCTTTGCCACGGATTTTTTTAGGTATCATCGCTGGCCGGTCTGCACAACAAATAAAGGGTTTTTTCCCAACTGACACCCAAATCTTGCCCAAATCTGCAGTCAGACAACTTTATATCGTAAATCCAGAGTCTTAGCTGTTGTGCATTTATTGCCGCTATCGTGTCTTGGTTCTATCTCCTTTTTTCATTTTTCAGGACTACTAGTTTATCTTCGATTTCTAGCGTCGGGCAGACCATCGTCTGGTGGGTATGTAGACCCGCGATTTAAAAGGGTGTTATGGTATTTGATTGGTAGCACAAAAGGCGGCGTCAATAGGGCTAAAATCATAGAGCTTCTTAACTCTCGCCCTGCAAACCCAAACCAAATAGCTAATCAATTAAAATTAGACTACAAGACAGTATTGCATCATCTGAAAGTTCTATCTGACAATGGATTGATAATTACAGATAACAGGGAATCATACGGCGCTGCTTACTTTTTGACTCCCATTATGGAAAATAACTATCAGTCGTTTGTTGAAATACTAGCCAAAATAAAAAGGAGCAGTGGCAATGCGGGTTGAATTTGGGAGAAAGTAAATTAACCCACTATTGCCGCGCAAGTGTTGTCATCGAGGAAATATACGCAAAATGGACTTCATGCTAGCCGCTGCAGCTGCAGCCATTACAAACATAGGGCTTTTAGCAGTCATTATTGCAACCTATATTCAAAATGCTCGGTTAATCAAATCTTACTTCACCTATGGCCTAATTCTTGTTGCATCGCTTTTCATAATGCAGAATATCGTTATCGGAGTGTTTTGGTTTAATCTGTACACATCGGGTCCTCAAATAAAGAATATTGTCGATGCGGCAGCTCCTTATCTATTTGCAATCAACGCTGCGCAGACTGCAGGGCTTTCAGTATTGCTCTGGATCACGCGTAAATAGGATAATTCATAGCAATGCTCTGTTGCGCAACTGAACAATCCTTGCAGATCCAGTCGACTCTTGGCCACAAAATTTCATCCAGATGGGCCCTGTGTCCATTTTGGCTCTTCTAGGCGCCCACCTTTACGTTGCAACGTAAAACAACAGACATGCACAGCGAGGAAGTCTATTTTCTGCTGTCTCGTGTTGTTTCTGCTTCTTTGAGCTGCTTCAATGCATAATTTATCGCATGCGAGTAGCTACCAAATCTCAATTTCTCGATCTCTTTTGTGACCCAATGATACAGATCCTCTTCCAGCGTTATCTGCATTCTTTTCATCGATTTGTGTATGTGTGTGTATTGTCGTATCATAAAGAGATTGTTATACATAATCTTTATATTATACAGGCAATGTGTAAGCGTGTGTATAGTCCATGCCCAGAATTAACCTGACGATAAATGACGACAACTACCAATTCCTGAAGCAGATGAAGGATTCTGGCAAGGCTGCTTCGCTAAGCCACGCCGTGAGGCTGGCCATAAAGGAATATCGAAGGTTACACGAAAAAGCAGGGGCAAGGAAAAAAAGAGGTTCAACAAACGATGTTTGATGCCAATAAACGAATTTTGCAACCATGCCTTCTCTGCCATGCATTCAAGAAGGAAATGGAAAGGTTCATACAAATGGCGAGATCGAGAGGGAAGCCCTATTGAAATTCTTGGTAAGAGGACATCAAGAATCGTACCATGGTTCCAGATGTGGCAAAGAACGTCAGAGGATGGTCTAAACGTGTTCCCTGGCCACGATCTCCGCAGGATACAATTCTGGTCTGATGCCCAAGGAAAAGAGTTTGCAGTTCGTCTTTCAAATGAACCGGACTTTAGAGCAGTCTCAAACCCTTCCGTAAAATATACCAGGCTGGTCGAGGAAGCAGATTATTTCAGCGACATGAACTATGACTGGAACTTCTTGCTGGAACACTGGATGGGTATGAAGAAAGGGAGCATTAAGCTGTTAGATGATGATAATGATGGAGACAAGCCAAACTCTGTTTCATTCGACTTGGCAGATGTGTTTACTCCAATCAAG
>DATLXY010000011.1:0-5099 GCA_035575335.1 Nitrososphaera sp.
AGCTGAGGAAGAGCGCCGCGTTGTACACCCTTGGTGACTGATCTGACGAGCCAGGCCACGTTTTTCTTCTTACTGATAAGTCCAACATAAAGGAGAATCGGCACTTGGGGAGAGCGTTTTTCATGACTCAGGGCTCGTTCAATAAACTCATGTGAAGGACCATTACCCGCAACGCGGACACGATCGGGCGAAATCGTAAAGGCTTCCAGCAGTTCCTGTCTGACGAACTCCGAGGGTGTCTCAATCAGGTGTGCATTTGCGATGGCCTGTTTGAGAACAAAGGAGAAATAAGCAGAATATCGGCGCGTGTGAGCTTCAGGGGCCTTGATAGGGTCCAGGTCATGGATGGTGGTCACGTACTTGACGCGATGGTGCCGCCTTGGCACATACTGATTTATAAAATGAATCACATCTGCACCGTTGAAATCCTGCTTACGTAATGCGTACAGATTCCAGAGGTAGATCAGCCTTCTTGCTGGCCTCAGGTGATACCCTACCAAGCTCGTTCCTGAGTCATGAACCTCAATCTCATTACCATAATACAGCTGTAACATCTTCTGCAACGTGACCCCGAAAATGCCGATACCGGTCTTTGGGGGCGCATTACCGTGGTCGATCAGTACCTTCATCGTGATGCGCTCCTAATGCCATGCTCGTAAGCCCTAAAGGACTCCCGTATGCCGAGCACGTTGCACAAAGAAGTGTGAAACCTATGCCCGAAGTCGCTGAGATTGTATTCCCGCTCAATCAGACGTCTGTTGTGTTCAAGCAGTGAACTATCAACGCCCCGGCGTACATGGTTAATGGTAGCAAGCACCGAGATAGGATCATCGGCCCTGAATAACCATTCATCTGGAAGAAAGATCTGGAGTTCTTCTATTCTATTCCCGATAACCGGAATCCGCCGGCTCATAGCCTCCAACATCGTTAGCGGCACAACTTCCGACCTTGATGGAATAGCCAGGGCATCAATGGCAGCGTACACTTGGTCCAAGCTGTCCTTCCATGGAACCAGCATAACCCGATTCTCCAGACTAAGTTCTTTGATCATCTGGCTAAGCTTCTTTTCGTCCGGTCCGTCACCAACAATGAGGAACGCGACGTCGCTCAGCCTGTCCTTGACGGCATGGACCGAACGGAGAAAGACGTCGTAAGCTTTGGAAACAAAGTTAATTCTGCCTACCAATCCTATCACAAACGCGTCTTGGTCGAGGCAGAGGATCTTTCTGGCTTCGGAGCGACTGACCTTCACCTTTGGCTCGAGCCTCACGCCGTTGTTGACGACAGCAATGCGTTTGTCGCTTATGCCACGACGAAGGAGGTGGTCTCTCATTATCTCGCTGATAGTAAGAAACGCGTCAGGAAGCGAGTAGAGTCTGTGGTCAAATAGGTCCCTCAAGGTAGCTGCTCGTAAACCGACCTCCCTCATCTTCTTGGCACTAGCCAGATAACTGACAACCTTCACCATTGCTTGGCGAGCTGCAACAAGGCCAGCGGCACATGTTCCGATGTATCCATGCACAATTATTATGACATCAGGTTGCTGTTCGTGAAACAGGTGAGTTAGGGAGGATACGAGCCGACGTTGGAACAGAACTCGCAAAGAAGGCAGACTTTGAGTATAGTGATCAAGAGGAATGAGAGTTGGCTTCTCTTCGAGACCTGCCAGTCGGTTCCTCAGCCGCTCGTTTCCTTTGTAATAAGCAACTGTGACCTCAACATGTTGCAAACTCGACAGATAGCGGATTGCTTCTAGAGCCATCACCTCGTGGCCACCAAAGTCTCGCGTGTCGGAATAAAAAAGTAACTTCATTGTTCAACCGAAGCGGGGTTTAAAGAAACACGAATCAAAATATAAGTACCGACGCCTATTGCTACAAACCATAAGTTACTCAAGATGTTGATGAAGAATGAAAACATTATGACGAACACTGCAAAAGCGTACGCCGTGATTCGGCCAATTGACGGATCAAGCCGCAATCGGTAGTAAAGAATTGCAGCAAGAGAACCGAGAAGAAACTCAATGATGACGAGTCCGGGGAGACCAAAGTCCCTGTAGTACGTCCAGAACGAGGTGTATGTATTATAACCGCTGATAAGATATGGTAATGACTCTATGCCGAAATAACTTCGCAAGGCATGTTTCAACCCTACAAGAGCAAGGAGAAAGTCGGAAGTGAGGAGTCCTCCGGTAAAATACTCAATCCGCTCTACTCCCCTGACGAAATTCTCCAAGTTCATCGAGACATACATGTACGGCTCTGTCACGAAAGCAAGGCTTGCTGGCACTGTCATTTTTGAGGTCTTCCAGAGAAACAGATGGACCAATTCGCCTGAACGGTGGGTGAGAATTGCTAATGAAACAAACAATGCCAAGCCAAACACGCTAAGAACCTTCCACCAGCGAATCGCCGTTGTTGCGTAATACAAGAGCACGCCAGAAACTACAAGAGCCATAATCAACTGGTAACGGGATAACAAAAGGGCGTAGCTGAGGAACGCCATTACGGCGATAATGATGACAACCGTTTTGTGAGCGGCGCTTGCGCGTACGAGAAAGTAGTAAGCAACCGAAAAAAACAAGATCGGCACAACCATGTGCAAGAAGATCCCAAAGAAAAAAAGTTGGAACTCCGTCCTGCGCATTGCGTCCTGTAGGCTCGAAATCGGAAGGAAACCCTTTACTTGGTAGATAATGAGATAGCTCACTGCATAGCACAGAAACAGAAGAACAATTCCTTTGAAAGCCCGCCTCTCATCCAGCTGTCGATCTCTTACCCTTTTCCTGATCATGTCCAGAGAGAGCAAGTGAGCATCGAGATGGATGACATAAACAACGAATGTCCCAGCAAGAAAAGAGCCTATACCGAGGCTCAAGACAGCCCAACCGATCGGAGACCATGTATGCTGGAGAGCACTGAGCTTAAGCTCAGTGGTTCCCAATGTAATTGACCAGACAAAGAGGAACAACTTGCCAGGCGACAACGGGTCCGCATTCCGTCGAAGCCACGAGATGGCTATGACACTAGCAGGAAGGAAGAAAATAAGGGAGCTCATTGAATCAGCGTAACCTCGGATGATATCCTGCCTGGGGAAAATAGGGTGCGGCGTTCAACATCGGAATAACCCTTGAAAAGTGTTACCACGGTCAACAAGCCAAGAACCAGTGGAAGGGCTACCCAGTCGCTGAGGTTGGTCCACCAAGTGAAAAATCCCATAACGACCGCGAAGGCACCCACCAGATATACTTCTCGTTCACGGAACCAGGATCGGACATCTTTCCACGCATATGCAATGTAGCCGCAAGCAACGTAGGCTCCCGTAAGGAGTGATGCTGTAGCAGCACCTCTAGCTCCCGAGAGAGGGATAAGGTACCAGTTAAGAAAAAAGTTCAAGATCACGGCTGTTCCGACAACAGTGAGACGCTTCACCTGGCGGTTGGAGGAGGTGAGAATAGCGCCACTTCCGTCAGACGCATACCTGAGCACTACCACAACCGCCAGCATGCGCAGAATCGCTGGCCCCTCGGCCTGGTATTCCGGCCCGTATACGACCGCGACTATGCTATCGGCAAACAGAATAGTCGCGGATCCAATTATCAAAGCGACATAGAACAATGTCTTGTGCAGCAGTTTTCCGACCGCAAGCCAGCGGCCACTATCCTCGATGGTCAGCCGTGACAATATGGGAAGTGTCGCAGCAATTAATACATCCCCGGGGAGCAACGACACACTTACCAGCTTGAACATGGCTTGGTAGATTCCAACATTGTGGCTGTCCGACCAATGCGAAAGAAGGAGGGTATCTTGCACGAAATAGAGTGTACCAAGCAGGGCATGGAGTCCAAACACCCATACACTCTCCAACTCCTTGCGGTCTATCAAAGTGAACTTGAAGGCCAACTGCGGCACGATTCGCCTTGCACGGCGTACCGCGCTGAGAAGCCCCAGCAAGCGACTGAGAGAGAATATGGAGGCAAGTGCCAGCATACTCCCCGAGAACGCGGCGACAAGGCTGCCTCCCGCCAGCAGGAATGAATTCATCACAAAGGAAACCTTTGTTTCTTCCTCCATCAACTCCATGCTTTTGAAGAATGCACAAAAAAAGTTGACGAGGGCCGATGAGAATACATACAGTGCAAAGACGAGGGCGAGGTCCGCATGGTTAGACCCGACCCTACCAAGCATCGCGAACGCAACGAAAGAAATCGAGGCGATGAAAGAGGATAATAGTTTTGTGGAGAAATACTTTGATGTCAGAGTGGTGATTTCTCGTGGGTGTTGGGGCAACTTTGCAATCAGCAGAACATCAAATCCAAAGTCAGCAACAATGAGGAAGACTGTCGCTAGGACATGGATCGCAGCGAACTGACCAAACTCTGCCGGTCCGTAGAACCTAGCAATTATGACGAAGAGAGCAACATTTGATAGAAGACGAAAGGCATTGGTCAGGAACACAAACAAGGAGTTACGTCTGATATTGCTGTGCGAAGACATGAACCCACCTAGCGGCGAAAGAGACGGAGGCCAAACCAGTCGTGTCGCAGTTGTGCAAGCAGGTTGGTATAGTATTGCCGATGTCTTTCTTTTAGCTTCGTGTTTAGCTCCAGGATCGACACCACTAGAATTGCAATTACTGCTGATCCAAAAGCCCCAATAAGGGCCCAAAGCGTTACCTTGGGCTTCGACTTCCTTTCGGCCGGGGTGGCTTTGTCCAGGACAATCACCGATGGCGTTTGCCGTCGTTCTTCAACTTTGGCTTGCTCATAGAGAGGCGCAATGATCTGCAGGATTTTGTACTGGATTTCGACATCACGGTAGCGCCGCAGGTACTCCAGCCCCAGATCGGGTGCCTTGTTGAACGGGACAAAGATGTGCATATCCCGTCCCACGGTTGATCCGATGTCCCCCATCTGCGAAAGTTTACGGCGCAACTCTTCCACTTCGATTTGTCCGGCAAGAACCGAGGGATTGTCTGCAGACTGTGTGCGGCGCAGGACGCCTACCTGCACTTCTTTCAGCGCAAGCTGAGCTGCAATTTCTGCTGCGGCCTTAATGGAGGCCTCGGTTTGTTCGGGCATGGCGATGATGCCGTACCGT
>DATLXY010000012.1:0-5431 GCA_035575335.1 Nitrososphaera sp.
TTCAAGCAGTTGTAGAGGAGGAGAAGGTACGGGAAGAAGCCACAATATTTACACGCACACAGAGACGGCGCTCGATGGTACAACGAGGCTTGCAGCGGGTGGCTCCGGCTACGCCAATATGTATATGGTACAGAACTGGAAGAAGGAGAAGAGCCTGATGGAGCGGTTTATCCAGCAGGTAAAGGACAGGACAGAATGTTTCGACGACCACTTTGCATGCAGAAAGAGGAATTGCAGCAGGCAGCATGTGTTGGACTGGCTCAAACTGTTCTTGCTATATTTGGACATGGGGGCAGACAGGATGCGGTTCACATTATTTCTGGCCAGGGATGGAGGCTAAGTTAACAGGGCCGAAAGAACATATGGTAGATGTATATAGAACACATAAAGGTATATAGTGGCATATAGTCTATTCCCGCAAACCGTTTATTCGCAACATCATTCTGCACTCACGTGAGGACGGGTTCCTGCTAGTCCGCAAAGTGTAGTTCACCGGCAGGCCGACCTATGTTTCATCGCTGCCAAAAAATGGCTTGGGGAAATGCATATCCACGCAGGTGACAAGGTGGCACTTGTACGCGAGCGGATAATTCGCTGTGGGTGATCCCAGTCCCACGTAGGACATCGCACTCGCTCAACTAAGCCATGACAATGATACTCCCAAAGGGAGCAGTAGCATGGTCAAGCGGAAAGTACTGTCGATGTATCTCTCTGGCTACAACATTATTCATATGAAATTAAAATCCGGCAGGATAAGCCCACCGATCCGTGACGCAGTGAGAGAAGTGGTTAGGCGTAACCTAGTTGGAACAGAGATGATGGCCGACGGGTCTGACAACATCACGCTGCAGGTATTGCTGTCGCTTCCCGAGCTGTCAGTCAGCACTACCATCCCGAGGTGTATCTTGTTGCCTCCTCGATGCAGCGGGACGCGATGTCGGCCCTCGCAGAGCTCAACGACGAGCTTGCAAAAGAGGTGATCGTCAGACGATGAGGTTGACAGGTTCAACCTCTACGTCCTGCGTAACCTGTCATGGCCGAACAAAACGTTAGTGCTCCGGGAAATGAGCTGAAGGAATCCGTCGGACTGCCTAAGCTAGAGTGACCGTAAAGAGTATCGAGCGGGTGGCGGATCATGTATGCGGAATTATCAACATGGGATAAAGCTCAAAGGATAGAATACCAAAGGATTGGCTCAACAAGATAGAAAAGATGAGCCAACTTGCCCGGGCAGTTCTGGGCTATTCTGTAGAGGCTCTGCTCCGGCGTGACTACCAGCTGGCAGATAGGATAGTGGACAACGCAGCAAACATCCGACAGCTAGAAGACGATGTCATAGCTGTGGTTGAAGAGGAAATGGGGCGGGATCCTGCAAGCATCAAGCTCGCCATTGGAGACATTCGGAGGACGGCAGAATACACAAGCGACATTGCAGAAGCCGCAATGAATGAAACTATAGAAGTAATAGAAAAACACGGTGTTGGTCATGACAAGGAATAAAAACGAAGTAGTTTCTCAAGATGTTATAGCCGGTATGTCAACTGGAGCCAAGCAACCGACAATAAAATCCTCTGCCTATGATTGGAAAGAAAAAGTTAGGCGGTTTTGGGAGGCTGTATCTCCCTCACGCTCAGGTACTTAAAGTTCCATGTCAGGTCGTCGCTGCGGAACGCTGCGATGTTCTGGGTTGCTGTGCCGCCTGGCATGTTGAGGATTTCGTCCCTCTGCCTGTACTTCTTTGTGCTGTCTTTGTTCAATGGAGCGCAGCTCGGGTTAAAGTCGCTGTCATTTGTGACCCATCCTCCCCTGTCTTCTACTGCAGAGGCGAGCTTCCAGTTGTTTCTTATCACCAGGTTTCCTTTTAAATCAGTCACATCGTCGTCTATATAGCTCTCCATCCTGACATAGGTCTTGCCGTTTTCTACAAAGTTGTAGATGACAGCCTTGAACCCAACCCATTTGCCCATGAGCGGCTTGTCTGTAACGTCCACCGTGCCCCTGTTGCTAGTGTATGCCGGGTGGTTAACCTCCTTGACCCATCTTGCCACGCCGTTGCCATAAAGTCTGGCCTTGTATGCGCTACCCAGACATTCGTCCTTTGACGTATGGTGTCCGCCCCTTGAATACAGCTGCAAGAGCTCATTTGATCCCTCGACCATCTTGGCGTACATCGTTATCTCGACGTTGAGCCACTTTTTGTTCACCGGTGACCACGCTTCCAGTCTTACCTGGCCATTGCTTCCACCATCTACCTGCCAAGAGACATCAGACTGCCTTTTCATGGTCTCCAGATTCCTGAACATGGGGTCGCTGGCTGGGTTGTCCATGTTTACATACCATTCGTTTCCGCCTGGTGCAGTGGGGTAGATCTTTTTGATTCCAAACTTGTCCAGTGTAGAAGACTGCGTAGTTCCACTTCCACCTCCTCCACTAGAAGACTGGATGTTCACTGTAACATATATCAAGTTCCATGCATGGTTCCCTGCGGTATCTGTAACTCTTGAAATTAGTGTGTGCTCGCCCTTTGTGATCGGCAAGGATATGCTCCAGCTGGACCAGTCTCCCTGTGCCTCTGGAGTGGCCGCCGCATATTTGTTGTCGTCGACCCTCACCTCGACCATCTTTACTGCTATATTGTCAGATGCTGTACCCCGAACTTTGATTGTGCCACTTGCACTTGCAGTTACAGTCGAACGGTCAGACGGGCTGGTTATCTTTACCGTGGGTCTAGTAGTATCTGTTGTCGTAGTCGTCGACGGGGAATAGCCGTTAACATCGATCTCAGTTATGCTGACCCATTCGCTGTTGCTGCCTCTGTCGATGTCAGTGACAGTTATCCTCACGTATCTTGCAGTAACAACCTCTTTGAGCGTGTACTTCTCTGGGTTTACTGTTCCGCCGCTGTTCTCTCCACTATATACCCGGGCGTAGCTCTTGCCGTCGCTTGAGACGGAGATGGTGAACTCGTTTACCCTTAAGTCGCCTTTGTACCACGCAATGTCTACGCTACAGACAGCCATTTGCTTGCCTAGATCCGCCGTGATCCAAGAGCCGAAACCGAAGCTGGACCATCTGGTTTTGATGTTATTGTCGATCGCGTTTGCTGGTGGGTTGGCTGCTTCGTAACCCGACGCTGACACACGTGAGATTCCTATCTCCTCGCAAGCGGAAGCAGCATTAGCTATTGGTGTTCCGAGTGTGAGTCCAGAAGCCAGAATCAACACAATTGTTGTAACTGCACTGAATCGCTTCCCAAACATGAATCGAGCTTCTAGTCTTTTCACAAGTAAAATCGTTTCATAATTTTCTATTTATCTCGGTCGCGATAATCCCATTATTTTGGTAATTCGTCCAGAAATATGGATAATGATTTCATTTTTTCTTGTAAACTTGCATTGTAAAATGGCTTCAGCTTCTCCAGACTAGTTTCTGGGATATTGCGTCCAGCTAATCCTGTTTCTTCTCTTCCTCTGCTGATCTTTCTCGCCGGTCGGCGGCTTTCTCATTATAAATAGGTACTTGAAGCCGCGCAGGTAAAAGTTGAAGCGTAATGCGCGATTGTGCCAAACGCCTGTGTTAGATGTCTGGCTTCTTCTCGCCACACAAATGATGTCGACGGTGTCGAAATACTTACAGAGTGATTGATAGACGTTAAAGCCCACTGGCGTGAACTGTTTCTTTACCCACTGGTCACCTATCAGCCATCCAAGGACCTTTCCTGGCTTCATTACCCTGTGGCATTCGGCCATCACCATGTCAAGAGCCCTGTAAAACCCGTCGCTTTCTGCGGAAAGCTTGCCTATATTGGCCGGGTGGTCATTGTAGTCGATGTTGTCACCATATGGTGAGTCGATGAACACCATGTCGACGCTTTCGTCGGGAAGTGGAATCTTGCGCGCGTCGTTCTGCTTGATATCAGGCCTTGTCGGCGATATGTCAAAGGCAATGCACCTGCGACCCTCCTCTTGGCACACGTCAATGGTGGTACCGCTGCCGGCCATCGGGTCAAGAACAACGTCGCCCGGTTCTGTATATCGTTTGACCATGTTGTAAATGACAAAAGCCGGGGTAACGCCGGCGTACTTGTTGTTGCCCTTTGGCGTCTTGCCATAGCTCTGTCTCGGATAATCCCAGAGCGTGGTGGACTCGAGACTCGGCTTTTCATCGGCATCGGAAGTGATCCTTTTTGCTGGCTTGAGGTTGCTGCTGGTTGGATTTTCCAAGTAGCGAGAAAGGGAGTATGCGACTTCGCTGTCTAGGGTGTCGCGCCAGCTGCTGATCCCCATCGCGGACAGAACCTTTCTTGCTCCTGTGATCGAATACACTTGGCCGTTTTGTGACACTCGTACCTGATAGGGGTATCTCCCTTTCCATGCCTCCGGTACAATGTCTTTCTCGCCGGCGGAGCTGGCACGGAATGTTCCGTAGAGCGTGTCTGTGTCTATGTTGAGCAGAAAGAGCAGATCGCCCTTCTTTATCTTGAGGACATAATCGCCGTATATCCGGCTTGCAGCAAAGAGCATCCTGTCAAAACATTCTTGTTGGCTCTTGCTGGTGCATGCGAATATGTGCCCAGCCACCTGCTTCATGATGCAAGTTGGCAGTCTGACAGTACTTAAAAATATCTTGTGATCTCCTAGCGCTTGGAAAAGCAAATTTTCGCTAGTTACGGCATTTCTTTTTTTTGGTCGGAATAGTCAAGATTATCGAAATATGCGTCGAGGCACTGCAGCAACAAGATAGGAGTGGAGATTTGACTATAGCTAGCTAAACCTTTTACGTTACCGATGCATATATTATCATGCCATATGACCCTCTGCTACCTCTGTAACACGCGTATTTCTGCAATGGACTGCCCTGAATGTAGGAGGCCCGTTTGCAAAAAGTGTACCAAGGACTTTCCGTTTTCGAATAGCGCGTGCCTGGAATGCGCTGCCAGCATCAAGACTGGCCTAGGCGGAATCAGAAAGGATGAAGAGATCTTTTAGCAGATGTGGGGTATGGGAAACAGAGAAACACTGCGCTGTTCTCTACAGCAGATGAAAATTTTATCATTCTGCAAACCTTTCCGTCTCTCCTAACAGTGTCTGATTGTACATACGAATGCTAGTTCTGATGGCGCGCTGTCGACAAATTCCTTGTGAAATCTCTCCATATGTTTGGACACGTTGCTCCTGATGTATGTAAATACGTCGTCCTTCCAGCATTTGGAAAGCACGCAATCGCGCAACAATGGCATTGGAACCATCTAGGCGCAAGATACGCATGATCAGTTAATTGTAGATGATTCTCGCAGTAGTTTGTCGTGAACTACTATCGGACTTGTACGATAGCCTCTTCCTGCTTCCTCGACCGCTGCTGCTGTCGTTGCTGTCGTTGTCGTGCGATCTCCACAGGCGTAACTTCCCGCAGTTCCTGCGGTAGGCATAGC
>DATLXY010000013.1:0-2498 GCA_035575335.1 Nitrososphaera sp.
TTCTTGTGCGTTATTGTTTCAGGCACTTTGAGCGAAAACTGGAACCCTTCCGGGGTGGCCTTGTTCAAGCCGTAAAATAAGCCCGGTTTCATATCATTATAGAACCGCTCATAAAATATCGCATCAAATTCTGCCGTGCGAAAGTAATGGCTGTAATAGCGGAGCAGCTTTGTCTCATTTTCTGGGTAGAATACTCCTCTCCACCCTCCCTTGCTTGGCGGATCCGGATAGTTCCATCCAGAGCAGCCGACCTGAATTTGGGCGCTCAACTCTCTGGTTCTAACTGGATGCGAAGATAAATAAAGCGAGCGACGATGTAGCGGCGCACTTTCTTAGCTTCATTTCGTTGGCTAAGATTATTGCCGAGACAACTCCGACTGGCATGGTGGCTTTTGCAATAAAGGCCTACGTGGAATCGCTCTTCCAGTGCTCTTCAGAAACATACGAAAGGTTCATTGTGCTCAGCATGGACGTGATATGCATGCTTCCTCGCTATGACCGGCCCAAATGCCATCATGAACGCGACGCCATGAACAAACGCGTTGCTGTCCGGGGCCTTGGAAAGAAAGATGTTCGGCGCCGCCACGAGTATTGACAAGAAGAATCCAACAACGATCCCGTTCATGAAAATCACACCCTTCATTTGCTTGCACGGTGGTTCAGGTACAACCTTGCTCTTGCAACTGCATCTTGGATATTCATTATGGCAAACCCCAGTGCAGACCCTCCGACAGCATATACGAGCCCTGACGCGCCAGAAGAAGCGAATTGAATGTTGGGGTTAACAATTTGGAAGGCAAGAAGTCACAGGGCGTCGGCAGCCACCGCTGAGCTGATGGCCACTGGAACTAGCGACACAGACCTTCTTTTCCTTTCACTATCCGGTGCTAGGGAGATCGGCAGGAGGACGTAAGATGTAAATGCCCATAACGCGCCAATGTTTGTAAGTAGATGTTCCCAGCCCCTGCGCACGAATATCGAGGTGAATATACCCCCGGGTGTTGCAGGCGACAATCGGAATGTTCCTGTTAAGTCGTCATTAGCAAGCTGAAAAACAAACACTAGAAGACTGGCTGCAGTCACATTGCCGCCAGAACCACAACTGGAATGTTCAATTGAAATGATTTCCGGAGCTCCTCCCTCGCTTTCTGAGTTCTCATTCCAGCTGGCCCTCTTCGTTTCAAGATATCGCATTGATCCCGCGGACAAACAGACTGCAGTTGTCACAAAAATACCTGCAATTTTCAAAGATATCGTAAGATTGTTCCAGTGGCGAATCGCAGTCCGGACACAACACTCCCCTGATCATTACCTTCGCCGTCCACTAGGAGGCCGGGCCGCGCGAGCTTCAGTCCAAGTTCGCTTGTCATCATCGATTCTCCTCCTCGCCCTCCTATTGATAGAGCCTAAAGTTACCCGGCGCGCCTGTCATGATCCCTTACATTCTTGCAACCTTTCGCAAATTACTATCGTATGTCACAAGCAGAGCGCCGAATTCCCTGCAGTAGTCGAGGTAGGTGTTGTCCGGAGAGTGACACAAGTGAGGATACTTGGCTTTTTAACCTGTCAGCTTCCGATGCTATCCTGCTATCATCTTCGTCGCCATATCCCCACACATAGTCTACTGTCCCATCTTGGAAAATGACTCTATCAATTCCAGAACTTGGTCTCCGTCGATCCGGGTGACCTTTGATACTTCTCTAGCCAGGGTATCGGAAACCACTATCCTGATGTCCCTGCGATGAGCGAGCTTTTTCTCAGCTCCAGTGCCTCCGGTATGTTCTCATATGCACTTACTATCGTGCATGTGTCAAGCAGTATGGGTGTCTGATGCTGCGACGACAGGAGCTTTGCGAATTGATTCATCATGACAGCAGTAATGATGATAATTTATTTATTGTTGTTGACGTCAATAACGTTAACAACGTTTAAATCATCAACAATATGACCACTGGGTATATACCTGTGGATCTCCGTGTCCATATCGCGCCTGTCGGCTTTGATCCCCAGGAACGGGTTACGTCACCTCTGGTGGAGTACCGTGCCGACAGGGTATATCTTCTCAAAAAGCAAGAATGATTCTACCGCTCACAGGATGATCCACAGGGCACTTGAAAAGTATCCCTATATCAAGGTTCATGATATGTATGTGAATATCTGGACCTTTTCAGCTGTCTTGAAAAATTCCGGACAATCTTTGATTCCGAGAAAGGTAACCACATTTACATCAATGTCTCTTCCGGGAGCAAGATCGTATCAATAGCCGGGATGCTGGCATGTATGCTCTGGAACGGTACCCATACTATGCGAGACTGGATTATGATGGCAGCGGGCCTTCTTCCAATCCCGAGGAACGCAAGGTGATTGCAACTGATTCCTGCCGGTATACCAGATTAACATGCCTCAGCCAGAATCGCTGCAAGTATTATCGATTATCGATAGCAACGTAGGCAGAATCAGTAAGAAGCAATTGATTGAAGAGTTGCAAGGGATGAGAG
>DATLXY010000014.1:0-7224 GCA_035575335.1 Nitrososphaera sp.
TTTTTCTGTCAAATCAAGTAGCTGGTTTGCTAAAAACACACTCCCATCTGGACACATTCCTATCTACTGATACTATAGATTTGTTTAAATTACAGGTTGGACGATTGATAGCTCTTCAAGCAATGCGGTATGATAATTCAACTAGTTCTATTGTCCCTCTTTCTATCATAATAGTGAATTATAATTCAAAAGACCTATTATCCAGAACTGTTGAGTCCATCCTGAACTCTAGCTATGCCTTAAGTAGAATAGAATTGATAATTGTCGATAACAACTCGCAAGATGGCAGTCTGATGGAGTTGGAAGGACGCCTAAAAACAAAACTCATCAACCTTTCTAATTTCATCATCATCAAGAATAATACAAATCAAGGATGGTGCAAAGCAATAAACGCGGGACTAGCACAAGCAAAGGGCGAAATTATCATCCTTTCAAATCATGATGTCATTTATTCGAAAGATGCCATAAGCAAGATTGTACCTTATTTAACTAATGATAATGACATAGGAATATGTCAGTTCAATTCACTTCTTCCATCAGGAGAACCTGATGTTGCTGCTGCATATCTAGATCCACTGGGGTACGCTTACAGCTTTATGGTTGATAGACCCACATTAGTAAGTTTTGGGGAAGCAGTTGCAATTGCGATAAGGAAAGACGTGATCGAAAAAGTAGGTAATTTGGATGACGACTATTTCATTGAATATGAAGATCAAGATTTCTGCTGGAGGTCTATCATCCATGGATATAAAATTCTGTTTGTACCTGATGCAATAGTGCATCACTATAGGGGGACTGTTGAGAAACCGAATTTCTTTATGCGCGAACGACGAGTCTATCTCTATACAAGAAATCACATATGTACTCTCATAAAGAACCTAGAACTTCATAATCTGCTATTCTATCTCCCACAAGTTTTGCTAATTGAGCTGTGTAAAGCTCTATTTGTGTTGCTTGCAAAAAAGAACTTCAAATTATCTTTGAGAATTATGGAGGGCATTATTGCACCTTCCCTGATTTTGCCTTCTTTACATAAGAAGAGAAAGAAAATACAACAAGGTAGGTCTATCTCTGATAAGTTTGCCTTCAAATATTTTGTACCCTTCATGCCGATCCACCAATTGAACTACTTGAGATATCAAGGTGAGGGAAAAAGATATGTTTTGGACAATCAGCTTCTCATTAAGATCCGTAGAGATAAAGGAATGTCTTAATGTGTCTTAGTCAGCAAGAATATCAGAATTTTCAGATAAACTTATTGATCGCAAGATTTCAAAGGGGTGAATGGCATGTCTTGGATGACTAGGATTCGAGCGTTAATTCGTGCCGACTCTGGCCTAGCATATGTCAGTGTCGGAAATCTCGCATCATCCTTGATAGGGGGTCTATTTTGGTTCTTTGTCGCTTCAATGATCATTGTGGAAAACTACGGTGAATTAAATTTCTACATCTCAATCGGTTCGGTCACGAGTATCTTCCTACTATTCGGACTGAACACAACAGTAATAACTTATCTTGCCAAGGGAGCCGAAGGGATAAAATATCAGGCTAATTCTATGGCCCTAATATCTAATATCTTAGGTTTTATATTATTACTTGTAATAACAAATTATTCTACAAGCCTGTTGCTAATAGGATTAAGTTTTCTGTCAATGACAGTTGCAGAAATATTGGGCAGAAGGCTTTACAAGACATATTTCTTAATTATCTTATGTGAAAGAATAACCCAGATAGGCTTGGCCATGATTCTCTATTTTGTCATTGGTTTGGAGGGCATAATACTGGGTTATGCATTAGGAGCATTATTCTTCAGCTATAAATTCTTCATTTCGCTGAAGAGGATCTCACTTAACATAAATGAGGTAAGACAGAGGTTTAAATTTCTGATGCATAGCTATGCTCTGAACATTTCGCAAACATTAACTTTACATGCTGACAAACTGCTCATCGGTCCTGTCTTCGGCTTCACTATGTTGGGTCTTTACCAACTAGGCTTCCAATTTCTTATGCTCCTATCGATTGTACCTTCCAGCTTATTTCAGTATCTACTCCCTCAGTATTCCGGCGGAAACAGAAATAGCAATACAATCTACATTGGACTGGTCGTGGCTGCATTACTTGTGTTAATCTCAATAGTCCTGATGCCTATAGCAATAAGCAACTTGTTTCCGAGGTACGTTGAAGTTGTTCCTACCGCCCAGATCATGAGTATCGGAATAATTCCTATGACTGTAAACGCAATCTTAAACTCTCGATTGTTAGCCAAGGAGGAAAGTAGAAGAGTTCTTATCAGTGCATTAGTATATTCAATTTCATTACTAGGGCTATTTTATTTCCTAGGTACTACTATGGGTCTTAAAGGATTAGGTATATCGTTAGTTGTTTCTTTATCCTTCCAGTCTCTCATTCTAATAGTATTCTCTAAAGGTAGTTTTAGAAGTTTGTAATATCGCAAGTCAATTGTCGGGAATCCGATTTAGGTGGTATCTCAACACTTATATCTTCTGAGATAATTCTAGAAAACTGGTATTATTAGGGATAGCGATGATGAATTTTGAGTACGCCCGTTAAAGCTCTTATTGGCATCTTTAGATGTAGCATCAGAAGCTTCAATAACAAATTTTCACATCTTATAGCTGGAACCGTTTTTCTAATCTTAGCTATCTTTAGCTTAAGTGATTTTCTTACCGGGGATTCTCTTTTTACTTATAGAGACCTTGCATGGCCACGCGATATTGGTGCTTACGTCGAGCTTACTAGTTCATCTGTTGATCTAGATCTTACGCGTAGATCGATTTATCTCGTACCATTCTTAATAATTGCAAACAGTCTAGGAGTGTCCTCATTAACAGCCGAAAAACTGTTCTTTTTAGGCGTCTTTTTCCTTACCGGTCTTTTCGCTTACTTTACAGTTTTTAGATTCGTTGCCTTGTATGCGAGAAATGTAGATTACAAACTAGCTCTGTTGATTTCGATTATTTCTGGTTTCTTTTACATGTATAACCCTTTTGCCGCGCAAAAGACTGCGCTGATGATGACAGGATTCGGCTTTTCGTACATGCTTATCCCTTTAGTCTTCCACTTCTTTACTAGATCCTTGAATGAAAAAGATCTAAAGAATGTTATTTTGTGCAGCATACTGGTTTCACTTGCTATAGCTGGTACCGTACAGTTTCTAGTTCTGCTTCCAATTTTCCTCCTTGCACCTTGGTTCATTTTTACAATCATGCAAAGAAAGTTAACTAAAGCGAATTTAGCACCCCCAATTCGAAACACAGCACTGATAGCAGCATTGTTTACACTCCTGTCCTCCTACTGGCTCTATCCGACAATAGCAGTTAGTTTCTCATCCACTCCACCAGCACCTGATTATGTCCTTACTGATCTCATGTTAAACATCTTTAGCTCTCAAACAAGCATCCTCAACGCATTCCGCCTTCTAGGTGTGTGGTGGCCATATGTTGATGTAACGAGTGGGCTGCCGTGGATAGGCGTGACCTTTACCATTCCGGCTATGTTGCTGCTTTCGATGTTGTGGGCCAGTAGGTATGAATTGAGGTTTTATGTCACTTCACTTTTTGCTATAGCGTTGTTTACCATCTTTTTCTTTAAGGGAAGTCAGCCGCCTATTCCGGAGTTTTATTCTAATCTATATAATATCCCTGTCGTGGGATGGATGTTCAGGGTTCCTGATACAAATGGAATTTTTCTTCCTTTTCTATTTATGATGATAATTGCTTTGGGCTCATACTCTTTCTTAAGACTTAATACCAACAAGATCATGAAATTTGTCAAGACATTTCCCCTTATCCTTTTGATTGCTTCTGTTGCAGCTACTAGCTGGCCAATGTTTACTGGAGATTTTAACGGTATATATAAAGACGACAAACCGTACGTAGAACAAACCAGTGTTTTTGAGCCCAAAGATGATATTCTTAAAGTATCTCAGCCAAATGTCATCATACTAGGAAATTCTGGAATGTTTGATTCACTTCGTATCCAATACGATTCCTCCATCTCTATTTCTTATGCTGATAAGGATCTAGGTTCAATAAACGATCTTCAATACTATCCTGCAATAATAATGACAGATGAAAGAAATGATATAGGCATACATCTGTTAGATAGTAAAATAACTATTGCCAAACCATTTAGTGCAACATTAAAACACGATCCCGGGAGAGTCTGGTCCCGGGCATCTACAAGTGATCCTTTGCATGGAACATTTCATAACTATCTCAGCAGGTTCGGAATAGAGAATAATGATTTTGATTATGGGATGGGACTAGTGCTTACGTGGGGTAAGGACAGACTCAACATTCCTCTAGAGGTTCCAACAGATAATGACTACAAGCTATTTGTTCGTTATTTGCAAAGTCCAGGGGGCGGAGTGATCAGGACAAATCTGTTAAATCATGACATTTCTGTAGATACTAGGGGAGAGACTTCAAAGTTTGTTTGGAAAGAGCTAGGCACTTTTACACTAGCTAGAGGTACATACACAATAGGTCTTGAAAATATTAGTGGCATCAACGCCGTCAATGTCTTCGCACTTGTCGATGTGAATTCGTTTCAAAACTTGCCTACTAAGATCGAGCGTTTCACAGATAATTTTAGGATCATATATGTTTTAGAGGAATCTAATTTCTATACTCTTGGAAGACCACTACGATTGGCGAGTCTTTTTGATGAGATTGGCGGCACATTCAAAGCAACATTTACTTCCACATTAGCTGTACCGGCGGAAGTATCGCAGCTCTCCTTTCAAGTTTTGGCAAAGAGCTCAAGCGAAGATAGCTCTTACAAGATCACTGATTTCCAACTAATTCCAATAACTGATGCAGAAATTTTCCTGGCTAATTTTGAGGATGAAGAAGATCAGCAATTGTTTAACACAGATGAAAATTATATCGACCTTTCAATAGAGCGAGATTCCCCATTATCCGGGGATGGTAGTATGAGAGCCGATATAATAAGATCATCAAAAGAAACCTGGAATGTGATTAGCACCAATATGTTACCCGCAAGCGAAGATATCGACATAAAGTATAATATGGTAATATCATCTAATAACACAAAAGATCTACATTCGAAAATAAAGTATTATGACATTCATCAAAGACCCATAGGAGAACATTATCTTTTCGATGCAGGTACTTTCACTAATAATATCACAAGATCATTTACTACGCCGATAGGAACTAGATTTATTTCATTTGAGTTTTGGGTAAAGACAAACCCAGACACTGAAAGTATGTTTATGGTAGACAATATTCGAATTGAAAAGGCAAATCCGGAACATATGATCACCTCTAAAGAGATATTTGATTCATTTACAAATGATAACCCCTTTTCCCAAGTTGTCATAAAGAATGATCGGTTTGTACAAGTTCTCTTACCAAAGAGTAATGAATCATCTTTGAATGTGGTCAGAACAAAACCGATTCAGGTAACACCAAACTCGATATACGAGTACAGAATTACAGTAGAATCACAGAATATTGCATCCATATATTCACTGGCGACTTATCTATCGAGCAATGCGAAAATGATAACAAAAGATGACAGCTTGGGCAATGTTTTAGCTTTAGAAATTGATGCCCCGGCTACTGTTCTCGTAGATCTTGTGATACCTAAAGATTCAGTGTATACCGTAGCTGCAAGAATACAAACATGCAATACTTGTTCAGCAATATCAATGCAGCTGGGAAATACAACGGTACATCATTCAAGAGATGGTAGCAATGGATTCAGATGGTTCCATCTTACTAAAGAGATGGAGGCAGGAAATGCAACATTAAAAGTTTATTCCAGTGATCGGATCTCAATAGATAAAGTAATCCTTTATTCCGATAGTGGGTCTGAGGAGACGGTTGATGATATCCTAAATTTAGATCAACCACTTACAAAAGCCATAGATTACTCAAAGGTTGATGATACTAATTACTACGCCTATGTAAATTCAACAAAACCTTTTGTACTAAGATTTGAGCGGGAGTACGATCCAAACTGGTCTGCCTATGTTAACGGTCAAAGATACAGGTCTGTCGAACTTTATCCAAATGTAAATGGATTTTACATAAGTGAGGTTGGGGAATTGGAAATCAAGATAGAATATGATCCACAAAAATGGTTCACAACAGGTCTTATGGTTACTACAATTACAGTTGTTATTTCTGTTGGGTATTTGACGTGGAAGGCTCTAAAGAAGAAATTCAAATGAATAGAGTTCACCATGATCGATTTTATTATAAGGATGATGTCTGAATCTATAGGTACAGCAAAGGAATCGAATATTGAGAATGTGAAGGCACATTTGCATACTAGTATTACAAATGATGATAGAAAAGGAGCCCTACACGATGCCATAGATAATCTAAGGTTAGAATCCCTCTATGGTATCGGAACTAATCGAACAGGTGTTATCAGATCCTCAATAAAAAGCGAACTCAAAGATGCAGTATTGGTCGTAACTTTAATTGGGAGCACCGTTAGATTAAACAATTTTCAATGTAATTTTGCCTTGATTGAAATCGAGAATCTCCTACCGATGCAGGAGGAGAAACTCAGTTCAGACAGAGCAGAATATAGCGAAGGCCATATCACTCAGTTAGGAAGATTCCGCATTATACAAGAACAGATGTTAATGAAATGATTAGTATTAATGAGATGTCAAATTACGCATTTATTGCGGGTTTAATCGTATTACTAGTAAGTTTTATTCTACTAGTACAAGATCGAACTACTGATGCAAATAATCTCATGATCTACGGATATTATGCTTTGATTATTGGAATAATCTCGAAAATAGGATTTTTGTATAGAAATAGATTGCATGGTGTGTCGAATAACTGACCCCCTACCAACTACTTTTGTCAGAACAAGCTTTATGAGAGCAGGGGCAATGTCTACCGTTGACTGACAAGAAGGACAAGCCAAAGAAGAAGAGAAGGAAGCTTAACTGGCGCGAGTACAACGAATCTTTGGTCAGACGCGGCAAAGTCATGTTTGATACTGCTTTTTTAGAGAACTGGCGGGCAGGATTGAGGGCGATGAACAGGTGAAAGGAAGGCAGAAGATACGTCTATCCGAATTCCTTGATATGACTGCTCGCCACCGTACACGCCTACCTGCTTCCGTACAGGCAGCCGGAAGGCTTCCTCAACATGATGTCAGTACACATCGAGAGACTGAAGGTGTCAGACTACACGACGATGCAGTGGA
>DATLXY010000015.1:0-7809 GCA_035575335.1 Nitrososphaera sp.
ATCTTTACTGATGACCCGTACCAAGTCTTCGAGTCCCAACCACCCAACCCTAAGAATCAGACAACGATCTCAGCATAAAGCCTCTCTAGAACTGACCTAATCCTCCCTATTTCTTTTTGAAAATCAGGTCTAAAATAATGACGGACGAAAACCTCCTGCGAAATTCTACCTTCAAGAAGATCAACGATCTCTGACTCTATCCCGTTCATCCTTAGGTAGGTTCCAAAGATCTTTCTGCAATATCCCATGTTCATACCAAGTCCTTTCCTTCTGAGCATATGTCGCATCGTGTTATAGTTGTAAACTCCAGACTCCTGAGCTACCTGTAGAACTTTCTCTGTCATGATACTGATGAAAGCCTTCTTGGTCGTGCGAATAAAGACTTCAGGGATCTTGTAATGTTCTAGGATCATGTGCTCCTTGTTTAGATAGTCGCCCTTATTCGAATGAAGAAGCCTAATGCTTTGACAAGCCTCATCCGCACGCAGGCCAGTAAGAGCATCAAAAAGCAACAGGTTAGCATACGACCTAGGGACACTAGCACAAGCCCGCTGAAGCCATTCTATCATGACTCTATAGTTCTTCTCATCACTAAAGATAGCATGAAACGCCTCTAGCGAGTTCGCCTCTGACCACTTCAGGTCATGCTTCCTGATAATCTCCTTCCACAGGTCATAACAGCCGTAGAACTTAGACAGGGAAGAAAGAGCACACATAGTATGATTCCTCTTCCTAGGACTCAAGGTAAGAAGCTCACTCGCATCCCTAGTTGTCAAGACATGAGCATACTTCCTAGCCAGCGATAATGTCCTTCTAGCAGTATTCCACCTCCTCTTCTCCCTAAGATATTTCTCGAATCCTACAAGACCCCGATCATTCTCTATTAGTAGAGAACATTTCCCTATTAGTGAGGAATCGACAGCAGTAGAAACGAGGTCACAATGCCTATGAGATAAGCGGGCCCGAAGGGCTTCGATCCCTTGGCCTGCGGTTCCGAAGACCGCCGCGATATCCTGACTACGCTACGGGCCCACAGACAGTCAATAAATGAAGGCATATAATAACGAAATAGTAATGAACCCCCGTCTCCCTACACCTTAGCAGCAATGCTCGGAGCGCTTCGGCAGCTCTTCTGCACGCACAAAGAGTCGTTTGCTTACCGCAAGTACGGAGACTTAAACTTTGCCGAGTTTAGTAGTTGTGCCAGGTGCGGCAAGACGCTAAAGCGCTTCCAAGGCTTTGACGAAGACGTGAGGGGCTAAGTGCATATATACATACTCACCGGAATATGGTGCGCAGGCGTAGTTATGGCGGCAGTTGCGATTTTCCTGCCGGCCTATGGAGACTATGTCCTTGTAGGCACAATCGGCTGGGCAACGGTAGCGGCAAGCTCAGGCTTGATATTGTATGAAATAAGGAGGATCAGGGCAGAAGACAGAAGAAAGGAAGCAGGCTTGGCCTAACGTGACTCAACCTAACCCTTGCCGCCCTGCTCCTCGATGACTACTAGAGTGACTGTCGAAGTGATGCCGGGAATTTTGCGTATCTTGTTCGTGATCGTGTGGTTCATTGCTTCGGTGTTCTCCGACTTTACCTTAACAAAGATGTCGTGAACGCCGTAGGTGCCACGCACTTCCTTCACATCAGGCAGCTTTGCGACCTCGTTGATTATCTTCTCCTCAGACCCCAGTGTGCAGTTCACAAGGATGTATGCGGTTGGCATGTATGATGAATGAGAAATTTAATATTTAGTCTTTGCTACCTCTTTGTTATTTCGCGCCTGTCAGGAGGGATGTAGTGTTCGAGCAGCTTCTTGTCGTAGCACCGGCCGCATATCATGCCGGAAATGTTCCATTGTGGCATCGATCGATACCGGAAGTCGCCGAGGCTAGCGCCGCAGACTGAACACTTTTTTTCGTCGGTCATCTCCTCTTTACTCCAGACGTGGAAGAGCATCGGGCATAAAAGTCATTCCAAGTCTTTTGTTGTATATACCGTATGTGTCATGCAAAAGGGGCAAATGAGTGCAAATGAAGCACTTTCGTCAATGTCGGAAGATATCTCCTGCCTTCCGGTGTCTACAGGCGGAGACAGGAACCACCTTCCACAACCCTTGCACTTGACCGATTTTTGTTGCATTTCTTATTCTTCTCCTCGTAGGTGGACTAACCACAAATAAATTCATGATCCTCTTTCTTCACGGACTGAAGCTTGTTATGGATTTCAGATGTGCTATCGAACGAGAGGTTTGCCTCTACAAGGCATCATAATGAGGAACGGACCCGCATCCTGCCCATAAACAACAGTCCAAAATCTTTCCCATCAATTCTATAGAATGCCAAAACCTCCTTTCTTGAGGTTGTAAGTACAAACGCCAGTAATTCTGGCGACCTTGCAACTTTCGCCCTAGTGATGAGCGGATGGAGGAGGATGAGGAAGTAGATCTGTACGTCTTTTTTCTTGTGGTTAGTTTACATTGACAGCAGAGCTTTAGAAATATCAGCATACATCAACAAATTTTCATCTATTGGAAACTATGCAGGTTTCTTTGGTTCCCCGCCCTTTACAAGCGCTGATGCGACCTGCAACATAATGTAGGAAAAGCCAGCATGGATTATTAAGGGGAGGCGGCGAGCCATTATAATAAATGGGAAAACCTGGAACAATTGCCTTTCCAGTGCTACTTGCGATAGGCGCCATCACTGGCTACCTGACGTATACGTTTTTTTACACAGCGATCCCCCAGGTAGGTCTTGTGGAATCACCATACAGAAAGGAGCTGCCCGCAGCTGAAGCATCGACAGAAGAACAGGAGACAGAAGAAGTGGTCAATGAATCTGACTTTTCAAACATAGTGACTATCAGAATCTTGCGGGGAGCTGTGACTCAGGGAAGCCCCGATTATGAGCCAGATGCCGCTACCGCAAGCATTGACTCGCTTATAAAATGGGTGAATGAAGATACGACGCTTCATACAGCAACGAGCGGCACAGGTCCAAGCGATCCCCAATCAGCTGCACTGTTTGACACAGGTTATCTTGGGCCAAACGTAGAATACAGCATACCAGCGGCTGACATTGGTGCAGGGGAGCACACGTACTATTGCGCGCTGCACCCGTACATGGTAAGCACTATAACCATCCAATAAGATCGACGAGGCAGCGCATAGCCTATTGCGCGTCTTGTGCGGCAATGCCGCATAACGCTTTGGAACCGGTGGTATCGTTTTTGACGCCGTGCAGCCCATAAAATGCGCGTTCTGAATCGCGGTCGACCTTGGACTATATGCAATGTTATTGTTGCTGGCACGATAGTCAGTAGAATTCAAAAAGATCGAACCCGTGCTAACGGACATTTTCACCCTTTGTCGGAGATGGATCGCATCTTTGATGTATGTGATTGATACAGCGGCGCCGGGTCTGACCCGCCTGCAGAGGTTTCTCACCGGAATCCAAATCATATTCCTCTTGCGATTCAATCTCTTCCGAAAAACTCGATGATTATGGCCACCGTGGTAGAGCGTCGGGTTTTGATGCCAAGAGGATGATTCTGGCGATGAGCTTCGGGCCAGACCCTCTGGGATGGAGACTTGAACCACATTGTATTACCAATGTGGCAGCTCTTAACCTTGGAATCGACGTTATGCGGCCCGACTTTGATATCAAGCGATCTGACCAAAAACTCAGCTCACCTCAACACTCTTTGCAATTGCTTGCTGCAGATCATTCATGGGTCGCGTGACTGATCCGGAAAAATACCCAAAAAAGATTATTCGCAATTGGGCCATTGGTGCAGACATGAATTTCATAGTCGATGGCATTATAGAATTTTCTGCCAACCGCCTCCAACTTACATTTTTTATGCTAGACAAGATTCGTCGATTGGGGTATTGGCATAGAGTAAGATATCGCGAGTGTACGCGTTCCTTAAATTACATGTTTTCGATTGGCATTAGGAAAAGAGGAGAATAGTATGATTGTGGCATTCGTATTTGTAAACTGCGCTTTCGACCAGAACTCTTCCGTGGAAAAGGCCGTAAGGGAAATTGATGGGGTTCTGGAGGCGCATTCAACTACTGGCATCTATGATCTAATACTGAAGGTGCAGGCGAAAGACGAGATGAAATTCCAAGAGCTGATAAGAAAGATAAAGAGCATAAGCGGAGTGACGTCAACCTTGACAAGCATCGCATACAGTGGCAGTAGTAAGACAAAGGTAGTTGCTGAATGATTAGGCAACGACCAAGGTGATTCTGCCTGACATTTACTTGAAATAGGTTTATTTTTTTATCTAAGTGTATTTTATTTCGTATCAGTGACCCCTGCCGATCCCACAGAAGGAGAAACTGTTTCTGATTTACGTTCAGTCTTACCTTCCTTCTTCAACGGCGGGACAGAGCTGAATGACATTGTGATAATGGACATTGCCATTGTCATGGTAGTTGCCGCAATAATGCTTGGCGTGACACGCAAGATAAAGCAGCCCATGGTTATTGGCTTTATCATTGCAGGCATGATAATAGGCCCATATACGCCACCGTTCAGCCTCATCGGAAGTATCGAGACGGTCAGCCTGATGGCTGAGATCGGGGTAATTCTCCTGTTGTTCACTGTGGGCATGGAATATCCGATAGCAAAACTCCGATCCATTGGAGGAAAAGCGCTTATCATAGCAATGTCCGAGGCTTTTGGAACCTTTGCAATCGGTTATTTCGTCTGCCAGCAGATGGGCATGGCGCTATTTGATAGCCTCTTTTTGGCTCTGTCGATCTCCGTTACGAGTACCGTCATTGTCATGCGCGTATTGGAAGAACTCGGTATGCTCAGGGAAGAAGCAACATTCCTCTTGTTGGGCGTAGCAGTAATCGAAGACATCATCATTGTGTCCATGCTTGCCGTGCTGCAGTCGGTCGCTGCTACGGGACATCTCGAACTGCAAGAAATAGCAATCCTCGTTACAGTGGTTCTCGCTTTCATAGGTGGAGTTCTGTTCCTCGGTTCAAAGACAGTGCCAAAGCTGGTAGACCTGATAGGCAGGACTAACCAGTACGACATGATCCTGATAACAGTACTTGGAGTTGCGTTTGGGCTATCATTTATTGCAAACGTTCTAGGCATATCCCTTGCAACTGGCGCCTTCTTTGCCGGCGTGTTGGTAGCAGAATCCAAGACTCAGGGGATTGCCAAGATAATTACAACCCCCATAAAGGACATGTTTGGAGCGATATTTTTCATATCAGTCGGGGCGCTGATGGACATTAAGCTAATCCCGACTTTCATTATTCCAGCCCTCATTCTGATCGGGGTCTCCTTTGGAGCAAAGTTTGGAACCGTATTCCTCTCTGCAAAGCTGGTGGGGAGCACTAATAAGGTGGCTGCTAGGGCGAGCTTTGGACTGTCGGCTTCCGGCGGCGAACTTGCACTGGTGACTGCAAAAGGCGGGGCAGACGTAGGTGCAACGAGTGTGTTTGTTCTTCCCATGATCGGGGCGATGACCATAATCACAACGTTCCTGTCTCCATATGTGATCAGGCTCGGATGGAAGATAACAAAATCAATGGATAAGAAACCTGCATTAAGCGAAGAAGAGAAAAAGACAGATGCCGCTCCTCCTGCCTCTGAGGAAAATAATGATAAGGGAGATGGTCAGTAGTCACCCCCATTATCTCCCGCACTTTTTGGACTTGAGGCAGGCTATCGCGGTATTTCTTTAACGTAGCCACACTGACATATGAGAACGGCAGCTCCGTTCTCAAATGCACGCTCCTCAATACAAAGTACTTCGCCGCTCGACCTCCCGCATTTCGGACATGGCTGCGATTTCTTCAAGATAGCGATCATGAGTATCAGTCGTCCTTTTAGCGTTTGCGAATAAATTCCCTACTGCTGAGAACAGGGCTTGATGATGCCGGTAAGATGATTTTAATAGCATTATTTTGACATCCATGGTACAGCTGGCAGATGTGCAAGAAAACATACATTCATCATTAAATTGTCATTTTATCCGGCCTTCGTTGCGCAGATCTGAAAGTATTCGCATAAGCGTGTCATAATCGACGTCAACATTGTTAAGAATTATAGAATGGTCTGTCTTGCCAGTCTTTCTGATAAATTTTTCCACCATGACCTTCTTTTGTTGATACCTTCGATCCTGCACATTAAGAGCACTGATTTGACTTGATTATAAACAGTTGTGTCAGAATGCTAGCCGAGTAATATTGTTACTCGTCGATGTGCACTACCCAGCGATAAATTTGGAGGCTTCTTCAACGAGGCAAGCTACTTATCCATTGTCGTCGCCGTTGATGTTGATGTCTGGCAAGTAGAACCTGCTTCTCAAAACGATGCTGCTCGATCCAGTTTTTCGATATTCAACTTTTTCAAATGACGCATAGACATTTACGCCGCATGATGTTCGTTATAAATGGCCGCCCCTGCGCAAAGCGGTGTCCCAAAGAAAACTAAATGCAGATTTATCAAACCTCCTAGAGAGACAAGTTTGTTATCAAATAATGCGTAATGGTCCGCATCTATGTTATGAACCACGAAAACACTCGTCTAGCACACTTGTATAGTAAAAGTTTCTAGTTGTTATATAAGCAATCAGAGCATTTCTCTAATGCAAACACATCATGAAGCTAGATGTTCCAAGGTACACTGAAAGATTTGGAGCTATTAGCCTGCATGGAGTGCAGCGTGTCTACGAGCTTGATTCAGGTTTTGATGACAGGAGGTCGACGGACGAGACGCTTGTTAGGATAGGAAACGACCAGATCTCTGAAATTGAAAGAAAGATGGCAATTGTCATACCTATAAAGGGAGAGCGCCTGAGGCTACTGGAAGGAGTTCTTGCAGGCGTACCACACGACTGTCTTGTAATAATAGTATCAAACAGCCCTCGGCAGCCCGTGGATAGGTACAAGCTTGAGAGAGATGCGCTGCAGCAGTTCAGCAAGTTTGTCGGGCGCGATGCAATTATTGTGCACCAGCGTGACCCTGTGATCTCTCAGGCACTGAAGCAAGTCGGCTATTCAAGCATGCTTGATCCTGAAGGTATCGTCCGGAATGGTAAAGCTGAGGGCATGATTCTTGGTATGTTACTTGCCAAGATGGCCGGCAAGGAATATGTTGGCTTTATTGATGCGGACAACTATGTACCAGGCGCAGTCAATGAATACGTCAAGATATTCGCTTCAGGTATCGCAATGTCAAAGACCCGCTACACAATGGTCAGGGTTTCTTGGATCTACAAACCAAAGGTGTCGGAGACCGGTCTTTATTTCAGCAAATGGGGGCGTGTGTCTGAATTGACGAACCAGCACCTTAATTCACTCATCTCGTATTACACAGGATTTGAAACAGAAGTAATGCGGACCGGCAACTCTGGCGAGCACTGTATGTCGCTCAAGCTCGCCGAGCTCTTGACGTTTTCGTCAGGCTATTCAATCGAACCCTATGAAATAATCAACGTGCTTGAAGAGTTTGGTGGTATATTACCGACGGTGCACCAAGACGCAATGGACAAGGGCGTAGAAATAATCCAGGTAGAGACCCGCAACCCTCACTTCCACGAAGAGAAGGGCGACGAACACCTGAAGGAGATGCTGACGGCTTCACTTGGGTCAATATACCACAGCAGGATCTGTCCACCCAAGCTACGCGAAAAGATAGTTGAGACCCTCTGCAGTAAAGGAGTCATTGACAATGGGCAGCAGGAGCCGCCTGCACCACTAAGAATAGAGCCCTTCAAGAATATTGACATACGCCAATTTGCAAGATTTCTAAGCAAAGCTACCACGTATGTACAGTG
>DATLXY010000016.1:0-12972 GCA_035575335.1 Nitrososphaera sp.
GCCGTTGCATACAATGCTCGACATGGCAAAATTTATTCTCAGATCGTATCGGAGCCCTGAGCTGGAACAGGCAGATGCATGTCCAAGTTCATGAAGGAGCTGGGCTGGAACCGACATTGCTACCAGCAGTACAACGGAAAGAATAATCATCCTCTGCGCACTGTTCATCTACGGACTTTCTCCTCTACTCTACCCTGTATATACAAATATACAACTATACAAGCTTGATCCAGCTAAATCCCTGAAATGAGGTATGCTTGGGGGCCGGTCCGTGTTCGTGGCCGGCGGTCGATCTGCTTGCCTGTTCATGCATGGTGCGGTAGACGACGAGCACAGCCCTTGATCTACACTGTGATGAGGAACTCTACCTACTTTTTTAAGTATCACTGGTCAAGCGCCCACGCAACTAGGAAAAGAAATAATCATGCTACGTCCACGAGCCTGTTGCTCGCAGGATGCCATTCGCTAGCATCATATTTTTCTTTGACGTTTGGGATATATACCTCGCGGCAGCCCCTTGAAGTACGAGATAATCGAAAAGGTCGGTTCAGGTGGATTTGGCAATGTCTACAAGGTTAAGGCCAGCGACGGAAACATCTATGCAATGAAGGTCCTCAAGGATTTGAGCAAGATCAACAAGGACAGATTCGACAGGGAAATCAAGATACTTGCTCAGCTAAATCACCCAAACATAGTCAGGATAGTCGAATGGAATCTGGGCGGTGACCCGCCAGATTTCAGTCCATGGTATACTATGGAATATCTTCACGGGGGATCGCTCAGGAACCATATGGACGAGAAATTCAAGAACAATTACGTTTTTCAGCGAAACTGGACGATCAAGACCATAATCCTCCCTGTTCTGCACGCACTTGGACAGGCACACCACGCAGGGATCTATCATCGTGATTTGAAACCTGAGAACATCCTCTACACAGACAGTCACAGAGCACAGGTCAAGATAACAGACTGGGGGCTTGGTAGGGACATCGGCAGAAGGTCAATTGTGCTAACCGCTGCAACTGGGGAGATCGGTGGAACACCGGGCTACTGTGCTCCTGAACAATGGTTCTCATTTGACAACGTTGACGGGCGCGCAGACATTTTCTCGCTTGGGGTCATCTTTTACGAGATGATGACGGGGAGGAGACCTCCACCATACGACAACAACATGAAAAGAAAGCCTGTTGATCCCCCGTCAAAGTTTCATCCTACCGTTTCAAGAAAGCTTGACGATATTATTCAAAGAATGCTTGATCTAAATCCTGACAGGCGGCAAGCTTCGGTGATGGAATTGGCGTCGGATATTGAATTGTTAGAGGATGCCCGATATTATTATTAGAAGACCACGGGAGTAACCCTGTCTGTGTTTGCAAGCTCGACAGCCCCATCATTATCACCATCATTTGATATAATATATTTCACGAAAATTCTATTTTGAATTACGATCCAGATGGTTGTACTGATCTAGGCAACTGATGACAAACCAGCGGCTGCCAATGAAATCGATCATAATGAAATGCTTCCAAAAAGATATTTAGTTATATAATTTCTTAAAAAGTAGCACAACCTAATTTATTGCAACAAGATTTTTTGTGTTAATCAGATACATATTAATGCAACAACAAACCCATTTGAATTTCAGTAATGGTTAGAATCAACCCTTCTGTGACGTTGGAACTGAGGAACGGTCAGATGGTTACAATAGATCTTGACGAAGCGCAGGAAATTATCAAAGGTCTTACAAAATTAGTATATGGTGAAATCAACCATGCAGCCAAAGCTAACATGAAGAAGAGCCGGAAGGAAGCCAAGATAAGCACGACCGGTGTTCCAAGCGAGACCAAGATGAACGAGATCATAAGGCATATTAACAAAAAGATATCAAAAACGCCTAGGACGCTTTCAAACCTGCTAAAAGGCGTGTCCTATGCTCCCAACCACCTTCCAGCCATCAGGCAGGCTGTTGAAAGCCAGAAGGGCATAGACAAGAAGATCATTGGAAAAAGAACGTACTATTATCTGGCCGAGTAACTGCATTATTCGTAGTCGCATGGCTTTTCTTGATCTCCAGAAATAATAGTGACAGAAATTCTATTGTCCGACGGTACCGCGACTAGGAATAAATGACGAGGAATTTTCATCTTGCAAGAAGAATGGGACAGTAGCGTCTTTTTCCGACATACTGCCCAAGATAAGGCACTTCTAAAACACTCTAGCGCTGATAAACAACTTATTGTTGTAATGGTTTTTCACGAATATCAGCCAAGGTAACGTCAAGAAGGAGGAGTTCCGCGCTTCTTCCCAACTCCTTGTCAAAATGAGAGCGCTGTAGGGCCAGCTGCTGGTCTGGCGATTAGTTAGTGGAATCAGCGCCTACACAACATGATGGCGGGGGATTGCGGGATGATGACTATCTTGTGTTCAAGTATCGCGTCCATTCACTCTGATACTTATACCTACCACCATTCAAATTCAGATCGTCGCCTATCGCTGTCGGATTCTGGGTATTTGAATTCTGATCTTGAACATTGTACTGGGACTAATGCAGGACAGAAAAAATTCCTGCACGCAATAAGGTTCGGATATTTTCTTATAGATGCAAGAGGATTGATTCAATTTACTACTACCTTCTACGGTTCGCTTTTATCGTACTATCCTACATCGCAGATACTGATATTTCCAACGCTTGATGAGTTCATGAGCGGTAAAGCTCTATCAGAAAACTAACTATGCTTTTACCCACGAATTGCGGATAGACACGATCTATGGCAGAACCTCGAAGCCATTGATGAAACGAAGCACGGAGGAATTGTAAAATTTCTAAATCCATGTAAGTGTCATCTGCATGGAACCTAGATTCCAAGACTCAGACCCTCTTTGATTCAAGCCTGAAGGATCCTCAGGAGACTTGGAAATGGCGCCTAATTGATATGAAGCCTGTATTGAGGATAATTTGGAAATTATTCGGAAAGCCTTCGATACCATCGCTGAAACTGTGTATCCTAAACCAAACGGTCGAAGAAGGAGGGTTGGACCAACAGCTACAGTCAAGATTATGCATTTTATCAACCCTAATTTGTTCATGATGAATGATATCAAGATCCGCAAGGCTTACAATTGCAGACCAGATGACGCCGGCTACGCATCATTCATGCTAAAGACAAAGGGATTTTTGCCCGCACAATATTAAAATGAATATATCCGAAAAAGGAACGGTTCAGAAATTGAAAGAGCCTTTTTGATCTTGTATCGGAGTGTGACAGCCATGCCAGGATGTTGCCTAAATTGATTGATGAGTTCAACTGGTTAAAATACAACAACCTTGAACAAGAATTACGATGGACGGGAGCAGGAGTAATTTGGGTATGACAGCGCAGTCGATAAGAATAACTTTCAATGTATCTCAATTGTGTCTCTAATTGACTGATAACTCTATGACTTGTGATCCACCGAGTTTTCTTGTCGTTGCAGAACTCGTGTAAATGTTGTGTAAAGATTCTTGTAAGGAGGACACAAGTATGCATTATCCCAAAGTTGCTAGAAAAATCTTCTCACCGCATCCTTTATTTCATTGAAGGATCTTTGGCTAGGATAGCGGCGATAGGATTTGTCGAGCCGCAGTTTTCGACCTCCTTGCTTTTGGTGCAACAGCCGTCATGTTCTTTTGAATTTCTATCAATGAATCCCTCAACCTAAAAACAGGTTTTCCGGCCATGCCATAGTGCATGCCAGCAGCCATATCAGTGTAAAATTAGTTGCCGGACAAGGCTCGAAATGACTTGTGGGTTATTGTGGACGCCATTTTTGATTTAACGCGATTGCTATTGATTGCATTCTATACTCGCTAGTTAATATACCGAAAGCGATTTTAACAATGCGAGGGATTTGGTCATCGCGCTTATATCAGCAAGCAGTATGTCAGGTGACGAAAAATATGGATTGGCATGAAACAGTATCTACCACATCACAACTATCTGAACCGGAATCGACAATCTCAAGACATGCCGGCTTGGACAAATGTACATTTATTGCGATATCAGACATCGAGCTGAAAAAGGAATCCGTTGAAGAGTTCAAGCAGTGGTTCTCCAAGGTCAACAGAGAAGTCCTGTCGCAGTTCAAGGGCTTTCTTGGAAGATTCCTGATAGAATCGCCGGACGGCAAGCACAGGATAATCGTCATGACTGCTGATAAGGAGTCATTCCTAGCCATACGTGCAAGCAAGCAGCACAAAGAACTGCACGCAAAGGCACTTACGTATATGACAAGACCGCCGACTCTGTCCTTCTACAACATCGCCGCCTCCTAGTCGCGCGGGATGATACTATTCATTCCTCGAAGACCAGCGTCATTGTCGTCGGTGTTATCGTAATGTCGATGCGCCGTTCCAGCATCTCGTTGAAGATCTGTTCCAGCAGAGTCTTGTGGTATAACGACCAGTTGTAACCAAGGTCATGTTTTATCACATACGTGTGCCTACCGTTTGCAAGCCGGCTGTGGCTGAATTCAATCGAAGACGTCTTGATGCGCATCTCAAACCAAGACAGGAAAGACTGGAGGTCCATCCTAGACTTCATGAACAGGGCGATGTCGTGCACAGCGTTCTTGCCCACCTTGCACGCGAGCTCAATGATCCTTTTTTCGTCCAGGCTCTCAAACAGTGCCGAAACAAGTGGCCTTGCAATCGGTATCATGCCGACCTTTGGCTCGTACATGTCCCATTCGGTGTACCTTCTCAGGATCTGGTTCACCATCGTATTGAGGCTGACTTCACGCTTTTCAGACTCGGAGCGAAGAACATCCATAATATTCTCGTCTATCCTGAAGGTCATTGTCACAGTAGCATGCTTGCTGGTAGAAGAATCGCCTGACACATCCGACCGGGTGCTTGGCATGATCTCATATGTTGTTTGAATTTGCAGTTATAATAACGATCCTGTGATTGCAGATGATTGCAAATGGTACTTAAATGATAAGAACTTGGGTTTACAAAATACTGTGTATTGGTATCCAACTGCAGGGGGCTATGTACCAGGTACGACACGATGGGCGGGGGAAAGGACTCTGCATACAAGCAGGGATACAAGAGATGCACTATGTGCGACGTATTCATAAAAGAGCCCGGGGCCAGATGTCCATGTTGCGGTCTACCTCTGAGAACTCGCAGAAGGTCGTGGTAGTGTAGT
Organism: Nitrososphaera sp.; assembly: GCA_035575335.1. Taxonomy (GTDB): domain Archaea; phylum Thermoproteota; class Nitrososphaeria; order Nitrososphaerales; family Nitrososphaeraceae; genus Nitrososphaera. Next base: position 5,190 of record DATLXY010000016.1, read on the forward strand.
AGTAGAAGTAAGAAATTACACGCAGTGCAATCGGATCGCACCGGGTTGATTCTGCTTACTTGCACAGTGGACGTCCTTCATAAATGATTATTCTGAAATGGAAACTTCATGGGACGGAATGACGTGAAGAAGAAAACAAGACTTCTCATTTTATCAGTAGGTCTTGCAGCTGCACTTGTTAGTGCAGGAATTGGGATTATTTGGGTCTCAATGGCGACTGGTAAGGCCCTCGCCACGGAAGATGGAAACAGTGATGCCCGCTCGGTTGCAGCTGCGCAGGGAGAGCCAAAGACGATCCGCTATTCTCTGATAGCAGAGGAGACCACGCTTGAAATCGCTCCAGGCGTCCGTGTCTCTGCGTGGACGTTTAACAGTACAATCCCCGGCCCAACCTTGAGGGCAACTGAGGGAGACAGAGTTATCATTAACTTTACCAACTTGACTCCGCTTCCTCACACAGTCCATCTGCATGGCGACCACGACGAAAAGAATGACGGGGTGTTCCAAAAGGTCAATCAGGGCGAGTCCTACATCTATGACTTCATTGCAGAGCCGGCAGGCGCGCTGATGTACCACTGCCACGTAATGCCAGTGTCTCAGCATGTCAGGATGGGACTGTATGGCGCGTTCATTGTTGACCCCAAGGTTCCGCTCGAACCTGCCAGAGAATACGTGATCGTCACCGGCGAGTACGATACCAAGAACCAGATGACCGAACTGCCACAATACGTTCTCTTCAATGGCTATGCAGACCAATACTGGAACAACCCGCTTATCGCTCGAACCGATGAGCTGGTGAGGATATATTACGTCAATCTTGGAGCCTCACCGGCCTTCGGTTTCCACATTCACGGCACGGTATTTGACGCATACCCATCAGGCATACTGGAGAACGAACCGCTGAGGGTGCAGACCTGGGAAGTAGGGTCGGGCAACGCCGCTATATTTGAGGTAAGATGGCCCTGGGAGGGCAGGTACCCCATCCACCTCCACGGCTCACCAGAGGAGAAGGGCACAATGGCGTACGTTAACGTTACTAGTGCTAGCGAAAATGCAGTCGATGGAGTGGATATTGCCAGGAACAAATCGATCGACATGATGCCTTGGCAGGACGAGCTTACCAGGAAGCTGCAAAAGGCAGACCCACAGGCTGCACCGTCGGTTAACTCGTCCGCGGGTGGAGACCACCACGGTGGTCAAGGAGCAAACTACTCGACCACCAGCAATATGCAGCACAGCAACATGGGGGAGGAGAGAACTTCGATAGTGATCCCGGCACATTCGGGCACTAAGACGTCTGGCATGACATTTAACCCCCAGGTAGCCGTCGTGAAGCCGGGTGAAACTGTCACATGGATAAATCACGACGCCGTCCCGCATACTGTGGACTCTAACGACGGCAGCATTAGCTCTGGCTATATCGCAAAGGATCAGAGCTTCCAGTATACATTTGAAGAGGCCGGCTTGTACGACTACTACTGCGCACTGCACCCATGGATGGTCGGCTCAATAAGAGTTGCAGAGGACTCCACCAATAGCTCGGCGGCCTAGCTAACTCTTTTCTTTTCCTTTCTTCTTGCAATAGATCCGCAGCACTATTATTGACAGGATTATTATGCACGCTTCTTGATCAGACAGGGCGGAGCAGGGCTTGCTTGTCACTCGTGTATTAGGCTAGCATACTTATTCTAGAGGAAAAGCCCTTCAAATTTAACAAATCGGAAAAGATCGTTTTTGACTAATCACTCACGACTGTTCAATTTCAAAACCTCTTATGATTTTTCATCCCGCCATTTGATATCTGTATTAATAATGTATAGACAGACTTAATATATGACAGATAGTATGGAGAATTGCAGATGTGACTCGTTCGCAGACGAGATCTGCGATTGCGGGTATTGTTGTATGGACGGATAAAAAAGAATGAGCGGCAGACTGATACGAAGTACATTTCTTCGTATCAGCATTTCTTATTTCTGGTTCCCCTATTATTCAAGAGCGTCCGCTACGTGTCTTAGACGATATAATACCATAAGAATTCATCCAAAGTAGTTTAAAGGAATGTGTTCATTCCAATTCAGGCGTTTCAATGTCACTAATGACTCTTCCAAAAGCAGGTCAACAAGGAAAGCGGCAGACTGTAATGATTTGTGATGACGATCCGGATGTGCGGGCCATCTACAAGTCCACATTGAGCAAATCTTACAACGTAATAGTAACATCTTCTGGGAAGGAGTGCTTGTCAAAGTACTCCCAAGAAATGCAAAGAGAAGCCAAAATTGACGCTCTTCTACTTGACTATAGGCTAGGAGACATGAATGGCGACGAAGTCGCGTACAAGATAAAGATGATCAATAACGGCAGTACAAAGGTCATACTCATTACAGCATACGAGCTCGAAAAGAGGATGCTTGCCGGGCTGAAAGCGGCAAATACATAGTCATCGATATAAGAAAATGGGCCACCTTTATCAGCAGAGCTACTGGGCTGATTGGGGTTCTCGATCTAGAAAGGGGCAAGAAGGAGCCATGGGATGATAATAGTTCTACCGACCGAGAGGAGGAAGATGACGTTGATTCTTCTGCTACTGTTGTTGTTGTCGCTGTTGAAGAAATCATGACTGGTATGGACAGATGTCTCGGACCTGATGCTGCTAGACTAGTCCTAAAAACACTCGACCTTGTATACGGGATAAACGGGAACGAGATTAGGAAGCATCCGAAATTATTTGAAGATAAGCTTGGAAGGATATTGGGCGATAGAACCGTTAACATTATCAGAAGTGAAGCTTGAGAAAGCAGTAGCCGGAAATTCTTCTCCTCCCCTTACTCTTTGATTCGAGTTGAGTTGAATTGATAAAAAATAGGTTGCATGACCGGATCTATTTACCATCATGACCCAGTCGTTATGGTAGGGCAGAGATCAGTGTTGATGGTTTGCTCCTGCCAAGTTTGCGATTATCATCCTACGCGTAGTTGTATTGAAGAAAGGTGCAACTGCTTCTCCGTAGAATATGCCTTTCTTCTGACGAACAGAAGCTTTGAAGAGATGATACTTCGAAGTGATATTTTTCTTCTTGTAATCAGCTCCTTTTGCAGACGGCAAAAGAGAAATGGCGCTTCAATTGTGACGCAAACAATAGAGGACGACAACTGCATCATCTCTGATGAATCTTTTTACATCTGATTGTAATAATTGTAGGATCAACGCTATGTCTTATAATATGTTGTGCAGCCAATGCGCATGTTTGGACTAACTGGAATTGAGTTCGTAGCAATGCTGTTGATAGTAACGATGCAGCAAGCAGGGGTACAGTCTTTGCTAGAGCCACTGACAACCTCGCTCAACGAGTTTGGACGGAACGTAGCAGACGCAGCTCCTAGGATCGTTGCCGCTCTAATCCTGCTAGGAATTGGTCTGTTGGTAGGGAAAATCATCGGATGGGTCGTAAGAAAAGTTGCCGAGAAAATGAAGGCAGACGAATATTGGGGCAAGACGGAACTTGGACGGTCGACATCCAGAATAGGGTGGAACCTTTCAAGGCTGATCTCCACAGCGGTCAGATGGTTCGTCTATCTATTCTTCATATCAGCAGCGGTAAATGTGCTGGAATTCCAGCAGCTTTCCGAGGCAATAAACGGAGTATGGCTCTGGATACCGAACGTCATAGCGTTCATAGCAGTGCTAGCCATAGGAGCGATAATCGCAGACTTTGTGGGAAGATGGATGCAGCACGAGCTTCCTGCCAGAGGCGTAGTCGGAGGCAGGGCGATCGGGTTGGCTGCCACAGGCATTCTCTACGCCATAGTGTTCGTCGTGGCCATCACCCAGCTGCGGATAGGCGAAGCCGTTCTCAATTCAGTGATATCCGCGTTAGTATGGGGGGTAGCTGCAGCAATAGCAATTGGCGTTGGCGTCGGGCTCGCATACGGCCTAAGAGAAGCTTTCCCAGCAATGATAAAGGGAAGCACGCAGATACAGCCTACTCTGCGCCAAGGTCAGCGAGTGACTCTGGATGGCAGGACGGGAGTTATACAGGATGCTGGATCATTCAGCATAATACTGAGAGATGATGAGGGCAAGACAGTTGTAATCCCCACAAAAAACATAGTCGATAAAGAAATAGTGATAGAATCAGGCCCCAAACCAGCTACTCAGGAAAGTATGACGGAGGAAAGAAGAGCGATAGAAGAAGAAGGAAGCGGAAAGGCGTACAGTACTAGCGAAGCAGCATGATTTGGGCAGGTGTGCCCAACTTCTTTTTCTTCAGGTAAGGTAAGCGAACCGGTATCCAGTACGTGTAAGCCAAGCGATGCGCATAAGTCGACAACCCAGATCCAAATCATTAAGAAGCTTGCTGGCCAGTAATAGTCATGTTATACGGAAGACATCATGGAGCACGCGGAGGCTATGGCGGCCAGCGTAATTTCGGAGACCCCAAGCCGGTTGAGAGCGGAAAGGAATACGACGTGCGGATAACAGAGATCAGCAGGCAAGGAGACGGAATAGCCCGTGTCCAAGGCTTTGTCATTTTCGTCAAGGATGCAAAGGTAGGACAAAAATCCAAAATAAGAATAACAAATGTCGGTGCAAGATTCGCGACTGGAGAGATTACAACCGGCAATACGGATGAGCAGAAGGTGAACACGGCCCCGCAAAGGTCAGAGGAAGAAAAACCAGAACTGCAGGACTACCATAGCAGGTAGACAAGATAGGGATTAGCAAAAGCTGCCACCAGTATCAACATCGTCGACATCAGCATCATTAGTATACCTTGGACAACCTTAAAGAGAAGCAATATCATACTACTCTTGTCAGTTGAAGCAACACTCGGCCCGCATGCAAAGGATGGCACTGGTTTGCACGCGATGCGGCTACAAGAAATTTGTGGTGGCAATCAGGACTGAGCATCTGATACTTTGCTCAAGATGTAGAGCTGGAATGCGAGAGCGCGAGGGTTGAGCATTCTTCTTGCTCGAATGAACATCTCATTAGAGTTGATGCGTCCACGCTGAGTCATCAACACAAGACTGACAGAATCCATCATTACGAATTTTTGGCCAAAAGCAAGGAATTGGAAGGGGCATTCCTGACCACCATCATTGGCGCAGCGGCTATTCAATAGCTTATTACCTGATCGGGATCGGATGGTTTGTGCCGATAATATTTGTCATCGTGCGATTCCTAGCACAAAGGGAACCGTACGATGTCGGCTGGTCCAGAGCACTTATGGCGATAACAATTGTTTACATCGCGGCGAAACTATAGTGTTGCCAGGCCGCCACTTCCAATCGCTCACGAGTTCTTTTAGCAAGGATTGGTTGGTTGCTATTGATTCTTATTCGTTGATCAATTCCTATTATTCTGTTGCAACCATGGCGACCACCACGCTGTTATCCACAGCCTGACCGTGTCTGTCGAGCTTTTCAGAAGGTCGCCATAGAGTCTCATTCCAGCACTTGTCAGCTCGACATACTGGCGCATCATGGCGTATGGCCAGTCGGGGATTGCACTGTGTCTATAGCTCGTGTGTTCAATCACTCTTACTTCTTCCTGCCTCTCCCTCTCCCTCTCATTTTCTTCCACTTGAGCATCAGCTGGTGGCGATATTTCTTGGTGTATTTCGCGCATACTTTCCGCCCTCTCTTCTATTGCCATCGGGTCTATTTTTGCCTCAAGAAGTCTCGCTGCATCTTCTACAGCTATTGCCTCGTTCTCTATTTCCCTGGCATTTGACGACTCGTGTGTTTTAACATCCTTGATGGCTTGTTGTTGTTGTTTCTCGTCAAACAACTGCTGTTGATTAGGAGTTGTTGTTATGCCTTTTTCCATTTTATCGATCGCACCAGAAGAAGGCACCTCTGCGGAAGGTAACTTATCTGGATCTTGTCTACCAGTTATGTTGCTATTGTTATTTCCCCTCTTGCTTCATCTTGCGCACTTTTCGCCACTAGCGTCTCGATGGCATGACATTGATGCGGATCTAGCGCGGCAGAATGCATGTTAAACGTTTACGCACAATTTTCAGGTTCCCTTGTCTGATTCCGATATTTTGGATTTGAATAATGATAGACGAAAGACTGATCGATTATTATTCACAACCTCTTCGCTCAAGAAGCAAAATGGTATTCACGAGTGGAGTCGGGCCGAGAATTCGCAGAAAAGATACGACAGTCATCATTGTAGCCTTGGTCAGCCTGCAAGCGAGCTATTAATTTTAGTCTCCTTGCGGATTTGATTTTTTGTCATGGTTACGATCTTTCCCTGACATATCCCCTGTAACAATATTGAGCACCTTCCGGAGCTCCTGCCACTTCTTGACCAGCTGCTGATTGCTTATTGCGGCTGAAGTGTGGTATAAGGATTATGATGCTGTACGGTGTTTTTCTAGCGAGTTAGCTAAAACGCCCCGAAGTTATAAATCAAGCAGTCAACAAATCCGGAACCCATATATCGGCGTTTGCCGAGAAGGTTTTATCGCCCTTCTGAAAGGGCAACCGGAAAGCACACCAGCCCGGAAGGAACAGGTGCTTTCTTCACATGACTCATGTTGCCCGCCTTCCGGGCATCTCCCTCGTTTCATTTCTCCAGCAGCTCTTCTATTAGCAACCGGCAATACTTTTGGAAAATTTCATTATCCTGACCGGTAATGGCGCTACTTGCGCATATGATTTCACGGATTGCAGGGATGGCCCTTTTCTTGTAACGTCTTGCCAGTTCATCTACAGCTCTCCTGCGCGCATTGAATGTGTCAGAAAATATTGCGTCGTCTTTGAGAAAGGTGATGTCCTGATCTTCAGTAAAGATCGTGCGTTCGAACGGCTCGTGGGATGGTTGCTTTGCCCTTTTCATCTCCTTTCCTTCTGCATCTACTATTAATTGGCTTCCGGATGATAAATTGTTTATCTATAATCGTATTATTGTTTTTCTACTATGTGTTGAACTTGGATATCTTCTATAGGTAGGTTGACCATTGATACATTGTGTCGAAGAAGGTTGTCAGAGTAACCATAGATGATTTAACGGCAACCTACAAAGAAACAGAGGTAAAAGGTTCCACCCACGTAATGACAAACGATAACGAGGCTTTGAGGGTCAAAGCGCTGCGCGCCGGAGAGACAGTGGCTGACCTCGTAGATTCTGCGCTTGACAAGGCAGCAGGTCTAGTGAAAACTAAGGCTGACGAGCTCGTAAAGTCAGGAGCCTTGGAGCTAGGTTATGCGGCAGCGAAAGGAGACTCGGCAGACATCGGCCGTCTTGGACCGCTAGTAACAGAACTTGCCGCCACTTTTGAGGATATGATGACAGTCATCCAAAACCACCAATATGAACAACAGGTCAAATTGTTGACGGGGTACAAGAAACTCATTGAGGAACAGATCAATGTAGTTGATTCGAGAATTCACTTTGTCCGGCGGGTGCGTTCACTACCGTGACTTGTATTTGGAATATAGCCATATGCCGCCTCCGACCAACACGATCACTATGATTATGCCCGCAATTATTGGAGCGAGCAGCTGGATGAGAAAGCCGGCTATGGTAAAGAATATCACAAGTATGACAACTGCGATGGCGACTGCAGCTACAGCGCCCAAGACCATGTTCCGGCTGCTGCATGTCGCCTATTATTGACTTTAAGAGAAATTAGGCGAAAAGTCCACCGGACAAGTCCGGTGGATGATGAATCGCCATATTTTTAACTAACATTCTGATACAGCTATACTATACTCAACTACAAGTTCCGCCTATATCCAACTAAAGAGCAGGAGTTTGCGCTAGAGCA
>DATLXY010000017.1:0-5448 GCA_035575335.1 Nitrososphaera sp.
AGCTTACGCTGCTGCAAGTCAGGATTACGATTCCATACTTTTTGGTGCAAACAGACTAGTCCGCAACTTGGCTATTAGTGGCAAGCGCAAGATCCCGAATCGCAATGTATACGTCGATATCGAACCGGAAATATTCGAACATGATAAGGTGCTACAGGAGACGGGGCTCACACATGAGCAATTGGTAGACGTCGGAATACTTATTGGCACGGACTTTAATCCTGGTGGGTTCCCCGGGATCGGACCAAAAACCGCCCTCAAGTTGATCAAAGAAAGCGGCAAGCTAGAGAACGTGGAAAAGATCAAACACCTGCTTCCACAAGTGCCATACCAAGAGATCCGCGAGATCTTTCTCAACCCAGAGGCACCGCGGGTCGACAGGATAGAATTTGGCGAGGTGGACCGCGAGAAGGTGCTCGATTTTCTCTGCGTGGAAAAGAGTTTCTCAGTAGACAGAGTGAGTGGAACGCTGGACAAGCTACAAAAAGCAGCGGCCAACAGAAGCCAGTCGCTCGAACAGTGGTTCAGCTGATCGCGGGAAGAAACCGCTTCTTTGTAGTTCTAGGCAAGGAAACCATTTTGCGAGGGATTGGAGTTGCAAACCGAAGAGCTTGATCCTCTGTCAGAGATCGAGAAGGAACCTAACTACAGCTTTTTCCTTTTCTTGCTTGATCTCCATTTCATGGTAGGTAACCGCCTTTATCTCAACCTTGTAATGGTGCTTGTCAAGGTTTAGCTTTTCCCCTTTCGCAATACTCTCAAGCGAATAGGTTCCATTCTGCTTGACGATCTTGACCGAGAATTCCGACATAACGATGCCATCAGCCACAAGCAAGAGCATGACCTTGTCCAGCCAGTCGAAAAGCAGAGAATGCAGGTCGTGGCCAGAGGCAGTGATTCTGACCTCCCTATCAGGAACGACCGTTTTCAGATCGATCATCGTTTCATTGAGGGCCCTGGCGGCATTTTCGAAGGCTTCCTCCAATGTATCCCCATATGCTTCAATGACAGCATCTGTCATGTGATCTAAATAGCGGAAACCGCCTGCCAATGCTTGCCATATGTGACAGACTGTTATTATACGTTCATCGCAAAATCTAAATTCTAATGGACTGCTGGCTAGTGGTGTGGTTAAACTTGAGCTTCCACGTGGCATGAGGGACGTTGAAGAGGAAGAGTATGCCAACATAAGTTATGTCCGGGACAAGTTTCTCGAGACGGCCAAGCTATTCAACTTTAAGATGACAGAACCTTCTCCACTGGAAATGGTTGCCACGCTGGAAGCAAAGGGAGGTGCAACGATTTCAAATGAAATTTATGCATTCAAAGACAAGGGCGGAAGAGATGTCGCACTTAGATTTGATTTGACCATAGGCTTGACTCGATATGTTGCATCCAGGCGGGACTTGAAGATGCCCACGAAGCTGGCCACGATTGCTGGCGTGTGGAGATATGATGAGCCGCAGGCCGGACGCTACCGATATTTCCACCAGTGGGATATCGAAGTGTATGGCCCGTTCAGTCAGGAATCTGACGCTGAAGTTATCGAGTTTGTGTCCACGCTTTTTAAAAAGCTCGGACTGAAGGTTACCATAGAGGTCAACGATAGGCAAGTTATTGAACAGTTCATCAAGCTCAAACTCGGAGTCACAGAAGAAGAAAAGATGATGGAGATGTTCCGAGCCATAGATAAGGTTCCCAAGAAAGGACCAGAAGGAGTGCTTGCGGAGTACAAGGACCGGATAGAACCTTCTTTGCTGAGGGCGCTAATAGATCTTTCAGCAGTTAAAGGAACAGTTGACGAAGTTGCTGTCAAGACCAGCTTGAAAGAACTTGACAGTTGGCAAAGATTTACGGGACTCATGGATTCTCTAAGGTCAAGAAAAGTAGTCGAAGCTCAGGTGAATCTTGGGATCGTACGTGGACTTGACTATTACTCCGGTGTGGTCTTTGAAGCATTCGATGCGTCGTATGAATCAGGTGCGCTCGTAGGCGGGGGAAGATACGACAGGTTGACCGAGGCGTTCGGAAGAAAAGATATCGGCGCTACAGGCGCTGCAGGGGGTATCGAGCGGATTGTAATGGCTCTACAAAGACAAGGAATCACTAAACAATCGTTAAGAGAACTCGTTTACGTTGCCAACGCGGCACCTGAAGTCAGGAGCCGTGTTATTGAAATCGTTTCAAACTTGCGCGGCTCTGGGATTGCGGCAGATTATGATATTCTTGGGAGGGCATTGAGGAAGCAGCTAGATGATGCCTCAACAAAGGGCGCTGCTCTTGTATTAATCGTTGCACCATCCGAAATCGCCACGGGTAAGGTGATCATCAGATCCATTAAGGACGGTTCGGAAATCACCACGCCAGTCAGCGATATTGCAAAATCCGTCCACGAGATCTTCAGAGCTTGATCATCGCGGCGCTCTTCATTTTCACCAGACCGCTTGGCTTTTTCTGGTAGACTATCCTCACGACAAGATCGGGCGGATCGTAACTGATGTACAGGTCACCGCTGTCCAGCAACTGCGTGTCATAATTGATCTCGATTCTGTCAGGGGCGATGCCACTTTCTGCAAGTCTCTTTTTTGCCCTCTGTATTAGATCCTGGTCATAGGTATTGGGTGCAAGAAAAATCCTCGAGGCAGATTCAGCTTGTTGGAATAGATCCACTAGCATCGGTGATGGCGCAAACCCTAAGGCTATTAACCTTTGCGCGGCTCAGCCGTCCCAACCACTCTGAACTTGTACTGGGCTCCAAAGTTTTGACGATACATTCTGACAAAGCTCTCAGCGGCCTCATGTGTAGCAAAGTTCTGCCTCACACCATCTATTGAGACTACCTGGCCGTAAAGGTCAATTATCTCGATTGTATACGACTTGGGTAGTTTCTTGGCCTGCCTTAGCAGGAAGAATACAGATATAGCAAAGAAGAGGACCGCTGCCAAGAATATTATTGCGAATTCAAAACCTCTAGTAAAGGCCAGAAAAGGACTGACAAGATTTTGGTTCAACCAAGAATAGGTCAATCCAAATGAGTGGTTAAATATCGCTAAAATGTTTGCTAACAACATTTACACGGATCTCCAGCTCACAACTAAGATAAGTCTTTTGGTATTCTGTTTAATACAGATCTTTCAGTCCGTGTGATTATCATCATTGCTGTATAGAATCACCTTCAGACATTAAGAAAATTAAGGTGCAAACGCGTGAAGTGTTGTATGAAAGATATTTATGAGAATGAATATCCCTCCTGAAGGGAATATAGGGGTGCAAAGGGTTGACTGAGACGATCTCTCATGATGTTCTGATCGTAGGTTCGGGCCTTGCAGGACTTCGTGCAGCGATATCTGCGGCTGCGACCGGGAGGGATCTTAGCATAGCGGTTATCTCCAAAGTGCAGGTCATGCGCTCCCATTCCGTTTCTGCAGAAGGTGGAACTGCTGCTGTCCTATACGAAGAGGAAGGGGACAATCAGGAATCTCACATTTATGACACGATAAAGGGAAGCGACTTTCTCGCAGACCAAGATGTTGCGGAGCTGCTTGTTAGAAGCATGCCATACGAGATATACCAGCTCGATCACTGGGGGATGCCCTGGTCCAGGCGGAAGGACGGAAGAATAGCACAGCGTAAGTTCGGAGGTTATTCGTTCCCGCGAGCAACTTTTGCACAGGACAAAGTCGGATTTTACGAAATGCAGACTCTCTATGACACATGCCAGAAATATGACAACATCCACTTTTACAACGAGTGGTTCTGCACATCGATACTGAGCGAGAATAACGCCTTCCGGGGAATAACCGCAATTGAGCTCAAGTCAGGCAACTTTACGGTGTTCCGTGCTCCAGCTGGCATAATCTGCACAGGAGGCGCTGGAAGGATCTATAGCTTTTCGACTTACGCGTATTCCTCAACTCCTGACGGACTGGACATGGCCTACAGAGCAGGGCTGGCGCTAAAAGACATGGAGTTTGTCCAGTTCCATCCGACAGGCATACTGCCCTCTGGAATACTCATTACGGAAGGTGCAAGAGGAGAGGGAGGATACCTTATCAACAATAAAGGCGAACGTTTTATGCAAAAGTATGCTCCAGGTAAACTCGAGCTCGCTCCTCGGGATGTGGTATCGCGTTCCATGATAAAAGAGATCCAAGAGGGGAGAGGATTCAAGCATGAAACGGGTGTTGATTGCTTGAAGCTTGACTTGACACATCTGGGTGCCGAGCGCATAAAAGAAGTGCTCGCAGGAATCAGGGAAATAGGGATAAAGTTCTCAGGAATTGATATCATCGACGAGCCCATAGAAGTCAGGCCAGTGTGCCACTATATGATGGGCGGGATCCACACCAACATAAACGGAGAGACAGAGATGGCGGGTCTGTGGGCAGCAGGTGAGGCGGCGTGCAATAGCACCCACGGCGCAAACAGACTGGGAGCCAACTCGACTTCAGAATGCATTGTGTGGGGAAGGATTACTGGCGAGATGGCGGCAAAGTATGCGCAGGGACGAAAGGCAAATTCCATCCCCGAACAGCAGGTGATGCAGGAAGAAAAGCGCATCTACGATGGTCTTTTCAGAGGAAGGGGCGATGTCAACCCATACGAAGTTCGCAAGCAACTGACCGACTTGATGGATGAAAAAGCATATGTCTTTAGGGATGAACAGGGATTGACAGAAGCGTTGAAAAAGACGAGGGAGTTAAAGGCAGCGATGTGGAAGCATGTGGACGACAAGGCCAAGGAATACAACACTAATTTCATTAACGTGATGGAAATCGATTCGATGCTCAGGGTTGCCGAAGTAGTGCTGGTAGGAGCGCTCAACAGGCGCGAGTCAAGAGGTGCCCACTCTAGGACGGATTATCCGTATCGCGACGACACTAACTTCTTAAAGCATACTTTGGCTTACCACACCTGCGATGGTGGGCCTAAGATGGCTTGGCATCCGGTGACGTTCACACGCTATGCTCCCGTGGAGAGGAAGTACTGATGGAAAGCAGCATGGACCGCAACAACCGTGAGGGAATGAAAGGCTGGCTAAATCCCGGTCGCTACGGCTGGGAACGCGTGTCGTATTGGCTGCAGAGGCTAACAGGAGTCGGTCTGCTCGCCTATTTTGTCGCCCACGTGTATGAGACAAGTTCGCTAACGCAAGGTCCCGATGCATGGGCCGCTATGCTGGAGCTAACCCAGACCCCAATGGGACACATCATACTCTTACTTGTAATAGGCATGAGCACTTTTCACTCTGCAAACGGTATACGCCTCATATTCGCACATGGTGGTAGAGGGCTTGGCAAACCCGGCAGGCCCGACTACCCGTACGACGCAGTCTCGCTCAACTATAGACAGAAATCGGGCATATGGATAGCATTGATATTGGCGGCACTTGCGATGCTCTATGGTGCGACAGTGCTCTTCGGTCCTCCAGGAGGCCATTGAAGAAAA
>DATLXY010000018.1:0-7385 GCA_035575335.1 Nitrososphaera sp.
ATTTCTTGACGTCCTTGATATTCAGAAGGCTAATATAATAGGTTCGTCGTTTGGCGGTCAACTCGCAACAGAGTTCGCCATAAGATTCAACCGTAGAGTTGACAGGCTGGTACTGGCAGCGCCGGCGGGCATGATGCGGACATCCACCCCTACACTAGACGGATACATCATGGCTGCGCTTTATCCCACCTATGAAAATGCGCTCAAGGCCTTCAAAGACATGGCATATGACCCCGCGGTAGTGACAGAAGAGATTGTAATGGACTTTGTGAACAGGATGAAACTTCCAAACGCAAAGTATGCCTTTATGTCAACTCTGCTTGGCATGAAGCATGCCCCCCCGCTTCAAGGCCGGATAGGTAAGATACTATCACCCACATTGGTTGTATGGGGAGACGCAGACAGAATGATACCCGTTCAATTTGCCAAAGAATACAAGGAGATCCCCCATAACGAGCTTGTTGTCATAAAGAACTGTGGGCATACGCCCTATGTTGAAAAACCGATGACGTTTAACAAGATTGTTTTGAAGTTCCTCGTCAGCGGAAGCATCCAGTTGTAGTGATCAGGATTCTTTCGGGGCCTTTCGCCTGCGCTCTATCGGTACCACGATCACCTGTACAAGATCTCCATCCTCGATGTTGAGGGCTTGTCTTTCGGCCTCTGGAATAGAAATCCTGCCGCCGCTCTGCACAGTAGTTTTGAACATGGCATTGAAGAAGGTAAGGCTGCGCAGCACGTTGAAGTAGTTCTGCATTGTATCTTGCTGTATGTTAGTGAATTGCTTTAGGAAGTCCTTCTGTGCTTCACTCCCCTTTTCGATTGCCTTCCTGAAAGCTTCGACAGGGTCAATGGGATCGTTAGAGCTCATATATCATGGAAAAATCACGTATCTCGTTTATTTAACGGTACCGGTAGGGGCATTGAAAAATAGACGAAACCGAAAATAAAATAGCAATGTATGCATTATTCTGGCGATGAAGAGTCTAGACGGAACTGACTGAAAGATGCCAGGATGAAGTAAAAATCTACTCTGAGCTATGTTATCAAGAGAAAGTTCAATAAGGATCGTGATCTGGGATTGGCTAACGGATTTGCAGTCGCTTGACCAGAGCTTTGACCCAATCACCACCATAAACAGCGGTCAAGTCTTTCTCTGGGAGAAACGCACCAATTCCTGTTGGTATGGCGTTAGTGGCGACCATGTTGTCAAGATAAGACAGACAGCCTCCGGACAGTTTGAATTTTCATCGTTTCCTGAGGACAAAACATGGTACCGCAGCATGTTCAGACTGGACGATGATGTGAGGACGATATTCCGAGAAATATCGCGCGACTCGCTTGTACGGCAGCTTGTAAGGCTATATCGAGGCCTTCGTCTGATGAGACAGGAACCGCACCAGTGCATTTTTTCATTTGTGTGTGCCAGTAATACCAACATCCCGATGATTCACAGGATGTTACACAACCTCACAAGAAAATTCGGTAGGCCGCGGAAGATCGATGGAATTGAGATCTTCACATTTCCATCTCCACGAGATATCGATAAGGCAGAGATTGGCGAACTGCGGGCGTGCGGGTTAGGCTACAGGGCAAAAGCGGTCAAGGCAGCAGCCCACGCGATCACTTCTGGCCAGCTAGATTTTGAAGCACTCAAAGCCGCCACCTATGAAGAAGCAAAGAAAGAGCTGATGCAAATATACGGAATAGGGAACAAGATAGCTGACTGCATACTTCTATTTTCTCTTGAAAAGCTCGATGCATTTCCAATCGACATTTGGATTGCACGAGCGCTGTCACATAACTACAGCTGGTTGCATCAGAAAAAGTTTGGAGATAAACTCACACTCTGTCAGTACGAAGAAGTTTCGATCAGAGCACGGCGATACTTTGGCAGATACGCAGGCTATGCGCAACAGTACCTCTACTACCACATGAGACAAACCGCGGGAAGAGCATGGTAACAACAATCTAGCAAAAGATTGCATAACTACTAACTACTACCTGTGGCTTTTCTTTTTGCTCTGAAAGAAAAAAGATATCTTGCTGTTTAGACAGCAAGATATCTTTTTTTCATTTTTACTGCCCCGTAGTGTTAAAGAGACTCTTCACTCCGCTGGTTAGGTTGTCAATGAAGCCTCCAGTACCTGTTTGGTTTGTTCCAGTACCAGTCTGGTTCCCAGTGGTTGTCATGTTTCCATCTGTCACGCCGCCAGTTTCGTTGCCTACTGTTGTTGTCAGGCCCGTGTCGATCAGTTCGTTTCCGCTTTCATCAGTCATGGACTCGACGATTCCATATATAGGCTGTCCCATGAAGTGGTCGTCGCTATCTTCAGTTGCGAGCGAGATGCTGATCACATTGTTCCTCTCAATGATTATCAGCGCATCTACGCCGGTCCACCTCTGCTGACCGTCTGTGGCAACGTCAACAGTACCAAAGATGAAAGACGTTCCTTCACCACTAATGTCGAATGTGGATGAGTTTGAAGATATGAAGTTGCTGAACTCATGCCTATGACGTTCTGTCCCGTCGAGGTGTACCATGACGAAGCTGGCTGCAAAGTCACTCACGCTACCATCCTGAACGTCCAGATTCCAATCGCCGGCCAGCACGTATGGAAGTGATACATCTTCAGGAACCGTTGTTGTTGGCTCTTGTGTCGTAGTATCGGTGGCGGTCTGGTTGTCTATTCCAGTCATATTGCTCAGACCAGTGGTAGCATTGTCTTCTCCTCCTGTTATGATCTGAGGCAGCATTGTAGTAGTTTCGTTGCCAGATGTTGTCAGGTTTCCAGTCGTGGTAGTCGCTGTGTCATTCTCAACTTCACCGGTGGTGATCGTTTCTCCAGTGTCAAAGATCAGGGTAGCGATAGAACCCTTTGCTGAGAATGTTTCTCCTCCTGTAACATTTGCGGTAGTCTCTGCTGTCGTAGCATTCGTAGTATCCGTGACTGCTGTTGCGTTGCTGCTAGTCACATTCATGCCTGTTCCGTTTGTGCCGATAGTGGCATTTTGCGCAACTGCTGGTACTTGACTTAACGCTCCTGCGACAAGTCCGAAAACCAGCACTAGCGCGATCGCTATTGATGCTTTCTTCATCGCTGACAACGTGCAGGAATGAATTTTAACGATTTTACCTATTCTCTAGAGAAATATCTTAGAGTGCAAGAATTGCATAGATTTTCATTATAAAATCTTGCCAGGCGATGCTCATTGCGTCAAGTCTATTATGCTTCTTTCGATAATCATCTTTGCTTGCGGAGAAACGTCGTACTGTTCGAGCACCGCTCTGGGTCTTTTAATTAGCTCGTTTCTAAATTCTGGCTCGCTGGCTGCTCTGAGTAAAATTTCACTTATGATCTCGGCTTCTCTACTTTGTCGAAAATCCAACGTATCAACACCAAGCAAAAATCTAGTATATAAGCCTAGTGCACCTTTCGTACTACCAGACTAGCAGTTCGGAAAATGGTCCGAGGCTGCGCTTCAGGCGACTCGCATCGTTCCAGATCCATTGGCTGTCAAAATAGAGCTCTGAGGATGCAGGAGTCAATCCACTTCTAGTATGTTCAACAATCGATCTGCTAATTTGGATTTTTCTTCAGCCAGTGATCTATAGCTAGTGATTGGCGCGCTCAAGTCTCCTATAAATCGAACCTGCTCATAAAGAAGAAGCAGACGATGTTTTGTTGCATAAATCTGAAATAAGCAAATTATGTTCTACACCATGCGTTAGCAAGGCCATAATTCGTAAATTTGGCATTGTGTTCGGTGCCGAAAACATCCAGAACCGACGATTTTTCTGAGTCATGTAACAAAGCAGCGTGCGACAATTCTTTCCGAGTAAGCTTTCTCAGGAGTATTCTGCTACTGTCTTATCGGTTAATGCAACACGCTACCGTCTCAAGTAGACCACAGAGATGTTGTTGTCATAAGCTGATATGAAATTAATAAAAAGTGTGGTTGAAAAATGGGAGAGTGGTGAGGAAAAAAGCTCCCTACCACTAGTCTACATATGCTCTTTCTCCGTGCTGTGCAAGATCGAGCCCAATCTCTTCTTCCTTTGGAGTGACTCTGATTCCGCCGGGCCACACTACATCCATTACCTTGATAATGATTGCAGTTATACCCATTGACCAAGCCAGTGCTGCGAACGCGCCTACTGCGTTTACGTACAGCTGTTCAATGTTGCCAAATGCGGCACCTTGGGCTCCCCATGAGAACCGGCTCTCCGAGAAGATACCAGTAAGTAGCGCACCTGCCAGACCGCCGATACCGTGGACTGCCCATGTGTCAAGTGCATCGTCCCACTTGCGCTTGTTCTTAAACACGAGTGCTGCGTAACACACGATCGCGGCTACGATACCGATCACTATTGAAGACATCGGAGAGACAAAACCTGCAGCCGGCGTAATGGCTACCAGTCCTGCGACTGCTCCTGTGGCCGCGCCCACTGTTGCAGGCTTGCCTGTGTGCGCCCATGAGATCAGCGACCATGTAAGTGCGGCTGTTCCTGTTGCAATGTTAGTGGCTACAAAGGCGCTTGTCGCGGCGTTGCTTGCGTCACCTGCAGAACCTGCGTTGAAGCCAAACCATCCAACCCACAGCAAAGCAGCACCCAGAACCACCAGGCTGACATTGTGCGGCTCCATTGGAATCTTTCCGTATCCTAGTCTTCTTCCCAGCATCAGTGCTACTACGAGTCCAGCCCACCCAGATGTGATATGAATGACTGTTCCACCGGCAAAATCGAGTGAACCCATCGCGCCGGTCCATCCAGCAGCGGTTCCCCCGCTACCGAGCGACCATGTCCAGTGAGCCGCAAAGTCGTAGACGAATGTTGTCCAGATTACCACGAAGACCAAGAATGCACTGAACTTCATCCTCTCAGCTACTGATGCTACAATAAGCGCGGGTGTGATGATGGCAAACATCATCTGGAATATGAAGAGCGTCTGGTGCGGTATGGTCACTGTGTATACGTCAGATGGCGCGTCGTGTAGTACATTATTGAGGCCAGCCCATTCTAGAGAACCGATGAAACCGTGACCCGTGGCATCAGGACCGAATGCGAGGCTGTATCCGATTAGTGTGAACTGGATCGCGACGAGACCTGTTGTGATAAACACCATGTGCAGAGTATTGACGGCATTTTTCCTTCTAGACAGACCACCATAGAACATTGCAAGGCCTGCAGGAGTCATCATCAACACCAGTGCAGAAGAAGTCAACATCCATGCGTTGTCCCCGTGATCTATTTCAGCAGGAATCAAGTAGCCGTTTTCGTCAAGTATGAATTCTCCTGTTTCTTCGTCTACTTGCCAAGAGTGATACGGGACTGCAGGGCTGTCCGGCCTAGTCAGGGAATTGTACGCCTGAGCGGGCGCAGCAATCCCTATTGCCAGAACTGCAGTCAGTGTCGCAATGGCAATAAGAACGGACATCCCCTTCTTGTACTCTGGTTTGTCGTTCATGTTCATGCATCATTTTACGTCAGAATAAAAGGATATAGGTAAATCTTTGACAATACTGTAGTATTTTGGTTAATTTTGAAACCGCGCATAATAGCGTAGAATTGAAATTTTATGATAATGTCGCTTATTAGCTGGTTTTTTACTTGTCGAGGCACTCTTGTGACTGACATAAATATATGCCTGAGTCTGGAGAAAGGTATAGGTAAGTGTCAGGCAGTAACAATACGAGTAAATACCACAATATCGGTCACTTTCTGGAGGATTGGAAGGGCGTCGTGAAATTCATCACGTCGTCCAACGACACTGACAGGCTGGCTGAATATGCATTGCACCTCGCGAGAGTTCTTGCCTACCCCGACCTGGACGTTCCTGCAACCTTGCAGCGGATAGATTCCATGGGCGAGGAAGTGGCCCAACTGGTGAAAAAAAGCCTCCGCTCTTCACGGCGTCCTACCCAGATCATAGAGAAGATAAATGACTATATGTTCAACATTCAGAAGTTCAGGGCAAACACAGAGGATTACTACAACCCACTGAACAGCTATCTGAATGTAGTCATCGAGCAGAAGACAGGGATCCCGATTACACTTTCAATATTGTACCTCAGCATAGCACGGGGGGTGAATTTCAAGATGTACCCGGTAAACTTTCCGGGGCACTTTTTGCTAAAGCACGTTCTCGAAGACAACAATGGTGAGATAATCGTTGACCCTTTCTTTGGCGGGAGAATAATGGACGACTATTCGCTAAAGGCATTATTAGACAAAACATACCCGCGGCAAAACATACCTCTGACCCATGCTCTTGTAGAAAGCGCGACCCCCTCACAAGTAATAATAAGGATGCTGAGCACCCTGAAGGGTAGCTATTACGAAGCACAGGACATGCATAGATATTACCTCGCGAATGAGATGATTCTCGCCATAGACCAGTTCCATCCCGAGGCAATAAGAGACAAAGGAATGATTTACTTGAAGAATGGTGATGCTGCAGAGGCTCTAAAGGTACTCAACTCTTACCTAGAGATAAATCCAGAAGCCGCAGACGCAGACGAGGTGCTTGACATAATACGCCAGATAAGATCCGGCATGAAATGACTTGACTAATGCCTCGAGGTATCTGCATATAGTGATAATCTTGTTTGCCATTAGCGGTTCCATAGCTATTCACCTTAATTTTCAGGGAGTAGGTTGCCTTACAGCTCTTGCTCAGCTTGACAGATCTGTCATGTCTACCGACCTACTGGACGAACTAGAAACTTCCTGCGCAGTCATAACTAATTTGTATGTCTATTCAACCTATGCTGTCTTTGCAGGAACAATGCTCGTCATAGCAGGGTTTATGAAAAAGAGGAGACGCAACAGCTCTTAGATCAATGAAGGAGATTGTGAATCATGGGAATTGATGAGCATGGCGACTCTCTGGAAAAGGTGGCAATCGAAGTTAAAGGGTGCTCCCTGTGCAAGCTGTCAAGAACAAGAAAAAATGCAGTTCCCGGAGAGGGCCAGCTTGCAGCCAAGATTATGTTTGTTGGAGAGGCGCCGGGTAGAATTGAAGACGAAAAGGGGAAGCCATTTGTTGGTGCTGCCGGCCGGGTACTGGATGAGCTTTTGAAAAAGGCAGGCATAGAAAGGTCGCAGGTATTTA
The DNA here is from genome assembly GCA_035575335.1 of Nitrososphaera sp. Classification (GTDB taxonomy): domain Archaea; phylum Thermoproteota; class Nitrososphaeria; order Nitrososphaerales; family Nitrososphaeraceae; genus Nitrososphaera. Next base: position 7,119 of record DATLXY010000018.1, read on the forward strand.
TCACAAACGTGGTCAAGTGTAGGCCCCCCAACAACAGAGTCCCGGAAGAAGATGAAGTGGCGGCATGTCGGCCATACATGCAGAGGCAAATAGCACTCATCAGACCCAAGGTCATCTGTATACTTGGTAGGACAGCATACGCTTCTTTTCTTGGAGGAGGCTCGATAACTGCAAACAGGGGTAAGATTGTGGAAAAAGGCGGTCAGAAATATTTCCTGACATACCATCCCGCCGCCGCGATTTACAATAAGAGCCTCCTTTCGTCTC
>DATLXY010000019.1:0-9233 GCA_035575335.1 Nitrososphaera sp.
TGGAACCGCTCTGATAGAATTTTCCGATGCTCCAGTTCCCTGTATCCTGCTAAACACAAAGAAGATGGCGGAATGCTTCAGGAAGGCCCAATTGGGCACACTTGCTAGTCTTTTTTCGTGCCGTAAAGGCGTCTAAGATCCGGATCATTTTTGATGAGACTGACTTCAAAGTTGTCTGTGATATGTAAACTTCGAGTTTTTGAAACATGTCGTAGAAGTGCCCGGATGTAATCTGAATACCCGGGGGATACCATTAATAACACGGATTTGATCCGTTTTCCATCGTGGTAGGCCACAGGAAGCAACCCGAAAAAGAGGGATCAGATGATAGCCAGGGAGTCCCGCGAGAGATAGACACTCACTACCAAATGTATGGGAAACATCCATGGGAGGTCGAGTACAGCGAACGCTGCGAGATATGCAATAAGAGGATTGACGAATTTGGTTTTTGCGCCTGCGGAAGTAGTCAATGATGCTTGATAAGTATTGGGAATCTAGGCAAGTTAAAATGATTGTGGTATTCTATGCATTTCATTCTTATCTCTCATATCTAACCCGGATCTTGTTGCAATTCGTGCTATGTATGATGTGATAATACCACCGGACTGAGTTCTATGTAGGCTGACCTGACTTTGAGCAGGACAATTTTCTGTATGTTGTACGATGGAGCGTACTGCAGGAGCATACACGCTTCAGCTGGAAAAAGATGGCTGATACCGGACAGATCTGGATAGATGGTGAACCCTGACTAGGAGGACATGGTTTAGCAAGAAAGTCGTGCGGGAAAAACAAGAATGGTGAAAGAAATGATGGATGCGACGGCCGGGATTTGAACCCGGGTTACCAGATTGGCAATCTGATGTCCTAGACCAAACTGGACGACCGTCGCACGAAAACTATCGATACTTCATGGTTATTTAAAGCGTACGTGGCGTGACCTTTACTGTTGCTATACTAGAAGAATCAGCGAGGAGTAACCTCTGCTCTCAGTAACGTAATCCTTCTCTACTTCTTCGACCACTGCCGTGATCGAGATTATGTCGCTTTTCTGACAGTTCTTGGCATCTATGACTATGTAGTCATCAAGTATATCTGCGCCATTCATGCTCTCTTTGCTAATAGAGAAATTTATCGGTGCGCTGGAGTTGACAAGCAGCAGTTGGTCTTTCTGATAGTTGCCAATTCTAACAAGCCTACCTGGCCTTGGAGTGGCCACTATGTTCATCCTAATTTCGCCTACGGGGTGTGTCGCGTAACGGTTCATCTTGCTTACAAAAATGTCAAGATTGAAGGGATACCCTGCTGTGCTCTCTGCCATCTTGTTGATGCCGTCGTTCATTATGATGTCCACTTTCTTGATGGTGTTGCCGTACTTTACTATCCACTCGTTCGTGGTCTTGACGATATTGCTTATGGCCGACTTTCTTCTCATCGTTTCCTGTTCATCCAGCTGATAGCGGTCGACCCACTCCATGTAGTCCTTGCTTATGTCGGTGATAAACTCGGCACAGGTGTTTTGGTAATCCTGGATACTTGTGGCCCTCTCTGAGCCGGTATCAGCAGCAAACATCTCGGTCGTCTAACCCTTGATTAAACAATCCTCAATAAAAACATGAATAACGCTATTGTTTTCTGCTCACCAGCAGATCCGCCATCTTCTTCGCATGGTAAGTGATTATCATGTCTGCGCCTGCACGTTTGATCGATGTTAGAAACTCGGTCATCACCGCGTCCTCCTCTATCCACCCATTCATTGCAGCGGCCTTTATTAGCGCATACTCTCCGGAGACACTGTATGCACTTATGGGGAGGTTGGTTGTCTGCCTTGCCTTGTAAATGAGGTCGAGATATGGTAAGGCTGGTTTTATCATCACAATATCGACTCCTTCGACAATGTCTGTCTCTATTTCTCTCATTGCCTCTCTCACGTTTGAAAATGGCATCTGGTAAGTGCGCCTATCTCCGAACTCTGGAGTAGAATGCGCTGCATCCCGGAAAGGAGCATATAGAGGAGACGCCTGTTTTGCAGAGTATCCCATTATCGCTATCTCTGTGAATCCTGCCGAATCGAGCCCTCTGCGTATTGCTTGCACTTGACCGTCCATCATGGCGGAAGGAGCAACAATGTCTGCACCAGCCTCGGCGTGGCTCACCGCGACCTTTGACAGGGTATTGATGCTCCTGTCATTGTCTATTTTCTTTCCAATTACGATCCCACAGTGGCCATGTGTTGTATATTGGCAAAGGCATACGTCTGTAATTATGACCATGTTGCTCCCAAAGTGCTTGCGAACCAGCTCTACCGACTTCTGCACTATTCCCCTGCTGTCAAAGGCTGATGTCGCTTCAGCATCCTTGTGTGTAGGCAGACCAAAAAGGATCACAGCATTAATCCCAAGATCTGAAATCCTCTCGACCTCAGCAACAAGCTCTGAAAGCGGAAACCTCTGCACTCCCGGCATCGAGCGGACCCCAACCGGCCTTTTCAATCCCTCCTGCACAAACACCGGTGCGATCAGGTCTTTAGGCGAAAGGCGAGTTTCTTGCAGCAGATCTCGAATTGCGGCAGTAGTTCTAAGGCGCCTGAGCCGGACATTTGGAAAGCCGTAATTAATGCTACTGCTGTTTATGCTGCTTTTCTTCATATTTGAACAACTTGGCTGCTAATTTCATCAGTTCTTCGCTCTGACCTTCCTCCGTCTGCTTTCTAAGGTTGTTCATGGGTGTGGAAAGAACGCCCTCCACGATGGCATACGAAAGTTGCTCAATGATCTTGGCTTCTTCTGAACCGATCTTGTTACCAAGGATTGAAAGCGCCTTCTTGAGCTCGCGTTCCCTTATTGCATCGACACTCTTAAATATCGATACAACCACAGGCTCTACCCTCGTTCTCTTCATCATCGCTTCGACCGATTTCATTTCCTCGTTAATGAGTTTTTCAGCAGAATTGATCTCTTTCATGCGGGACCGCATGTTCTTGCCCACGAGCTCGGCTATCTGGTCCATGTTTACTAGCTTTACTCCGCGGATCGTTGCAACCTTCTCGTCTACGGTTCTGGGGTTAGAGAGATCAAAGATCATCATGCCTTTTTCCCTGCCCTCTCTGGCCTTCAAGATCCTTTCATAGGTCAGGAGTCGATATGGCGCAATTGTAGCAGTAAATATGAGGTCTACTTTTTGCAGCATATTCAGGGCACTATCGAACGGGATGGGAGTGCCAGCCACTGTCTCCGCAAAGGCTTTGGCCCTTTCCGGCGCCCTGCTGGTAACCAAAAAGCTCACGTTTCGCTTCTTAAGCAGCTTTGCTACGAGGCTGGCAGCCTCTCCAGTTCCAATTAACATTATAGTTTTGTCCCTCAGGTCGTCAAAATATTCGTCGGCTATGTTGACGGCAACCGAAGCAATTGAAATATTACCCTTGTTGATCCCAGTTAGAGTCCTGACCTTGCTTCCAACTTTGAGTGCTCTATCAAATACCAAAGAAAGATTTGAGCTTGCATACTTGGCGGCACGAGAGAATTCAAATGCCCTCCTTATCTGACCCAAAATCTGGTCTTCGCCTACGACGAGCGAATCAAGCCCTGACGCAAGTCTCATCAGATGCATTATAGCGTCTCTGCCCCTGCTTAACTCTACATTTGCGAAGTCCTTCTCTGGCAATCCTACTGATGTAGCCCATTCCTCTAGCAGCTTCGCTTCGCCAAGCTCTTTGGTTCCTGCTGCAAACACCTCTACTCTGTTACATGTCTGCAAAATCACACATTCTTCGAACCCTGCCTTTGTCAGGAAAGCCTTGTGGGCGCCATCGATGTCTTTGAATGTGAATTTCTCAAGAAAGTGAATAGGGGCATTACGATAAGTAATACGAGCATTGATAATATGGACAGGCGCAGCCGGGGGCAACGGTGTCTCTACAGCTGCCGGTGGTGTTGTCATCTTGTTTTCTTCACCCATTTCTGCAACAGCTCAAGCGTCGCGCTTTTAGCATCTTCCATCCTGTCTTCCATAATAAGATTCTGGATTCGCTTGTCTTTTATCAGCGAGTAGAGAAACTCCTTACGTTCACTCACCGTCTTGATCTTCGGGCGCGCCGCCTGCCTTGCAAATTCCTGAAGCTTTGCGTTTCCGATGTCTGTTTTCTTGATTATTTTACGCAGCACCCGCTCGGCTCGGATTCGGATCTTGCGTGCCATGATGGGGCTCTTGCCCGAGGTGGAAATCGCAATTTGTATGATGCCTTCTATGTTGATCACAGAGGCATAAGAAAAGTCGCTCACCTCTGGATCGTCTGCAGCATACACAAATGCTCCCATGGATCTTCCCTTTTCCACAATCTTGCGATTGAGTTCCTTGTCATTGGTAGCTGCAAGCACCAGAAAAACGTCCTTATAATTATCAAGAATCTTGGCATCCTTTAGCCTTGCCTTGACAAGCTCGATCTTACCGAGCTTTGTCTGCTCGGTCAAAAAGCGGTTCACTCTGTTGCTGATGACGGTTATTTTACAGTCTTGCCCAAGGAGACCGCGGATCTTTCTGACCCCTTCTGTCCCGCCGCCTATGACAATGGCGCGCTTGCCCCTGACGTTGAGATCGACTATCAACTACTATAACACACCGGCCAGAGACTGCAGTGGAATCTGCTTTCTTCTCTTTATTTAATCGTTCAGGTATGTGCAGGAATTGCCTAGTGGCTTATCTTCTTAAGATAGTTGGCGTCAACGGTTACCGGTATCTGGTATGGAGAGTCAAGTAGGATGACTGTAGCTTCTTGCTTATCATAGTCAACGCGGGTTATCTTTGCCTTCATGGACTTGAATGGGCCCGCGATGACTTCGACCATATCTTCTATGTTAAGCTCTGACACGACCGGTTTCTTGACTAGGTATCCTTCGATGTCCTTGAACGGGAGGTCGCCCCTTATCTGTCCACGGACGTGCCTGATTCCTGCCAACGCCTCGTAAGCGACATTTGAATCGGGCGCTTCAATGATGATGTACCCTTTGAAGCTATCGAGAACCATAACGGAGCGAATCCCTATCTTCTTCGCATTTACTCTCACCTGAATCTGGCCGGCAACAACCCGTTCCTGGCCGCCTGTTGTGCGTATCGCAAAGAACTTGGAGTCGCTTGCTGGTGTCGATGACGAAGGCTGAGGCGGTGAGGCATGCTGAGTAGTGGAATCAACTTCGGTCGCTGAAGTAGCCTCTAGTTTCTGTTCCTCTTCGTTCCTAGGCATCTCGACAATCTGCTCTGGGGGTTGTTGGCCCTCGACCTCTTTATCCTGATTATCATCATCATCATCAAATCTAATATCCTCGATGCTCATGTCATCATCGGCATCGTCTAACCTGTCGCTCATTTTTGATATGTATGCGGGCACTGGTGCAATTTATAAATTTACTTAGGCAGAATAATGCTAAAATTAGCTCATCGACAGCCTGATCTATCTAGTTTGAAACGAACACTCTGAAGTAGTTTTGTAACCACTTTCTTCAGCTAGGCCAATTACATATGCTAATCCTGCGATATTTCTAGGAGAAATACTATATTTTTCAATCAGGAGAGAAGCTTTGCAATCGGCGGATCGATGAAAGCTGTGGTATGGATCGAGTATGACAAAGAAAGGCCCGAGCTTGATGGACAAAGTCCAGACGTCGACGACACTCCAAAGGAAAAGGATAACGAAGTCAAGTAACTGTAACATAAATGACTTTTGCAGGATATCGGGAAACCCCGCCAAGGTTCCAACGCCCTCTATGTCGAGAACTCTTTCAGTAAGAGGACAGTAATTAAAGTGGGAGATGTATGCTTGGAAGAAGCATAGAGACCCCTGCTTGTCTCTTAACCGAGCATGACCGGGACTACTCCCAAGAATCTCGTATCAGCATAATACGTCTCGACCCTCATGATTCTCCGGAATAGCTAATTGCCTATTTAATCCCCATGTCGATATGGGAGTATACCCACTCGTCGCAATCAGTTAGTTTACGCATTCTAAAGAACCTCCGACAGATAGAGCCACCATTTGCCTCCAATGATCACAAGAAACGTAGAGACCATCCTTGTCCTAAAATCAGGATCCAGAATGGGTCAGTCTGTCAACAGCGCGTGGCTGAGGTGAAGACTCAGGAGGAAGTTGACCACTGGCCTACTATTGCAGCACCGTTACAACACCTGTAGAACTCAAACCTGCGAACCAATGGCGTCGAAAAATACATGATTCGTAAACCATTGACCGCGGGAACAATGCTAGAAGGGCGAAAAAGTTGTTGTTGAACGTGCTCATACCTCAAATAGTAAGAACAGGCTATGTCAGTCGCTCTTGGAGACGCTGAGCCCATCCGGGTGGATGACGCCAAGATGGACGGCATGATGGTACATTCTGTTTTCTATAGGAATTTATATATGCAATCTTCGCAAACAAGACACCGTGCTCTTTTATTATCCGGATAAGGAAAATCTGAATGTGACAAGCCGTTGCAGACCGTAAGAATTTTCTCCCAAGGTACCCCCACCCCTGCGGTCTGCAATGAGTCACCCACTTTCTATTACTCGATCTCGAGACTCATTAAAACCCCTCGCGTTATCCTCCTCTTGTGTCATTATGATATCTCGGTCTGCTGTGAAATCCAAGTCGCAGAAAAGGAGAGCAAGTGGTCATATCGAAAAATCTGTCATCCAGAGATCATGGCCAAACAAGAAGACGGCAAAGTGGAGTCTATGTTGATATGAAATGGAGGAGCAGGAGCGGGATTGAGGAAACAGATATTGCAGCCGAGATCGATGTCACCACACGGGCAACCTTCTTTTGTCACCGGAGTGTGAACGCCTGCGGCTAGCGTGCCGGCATGATGATGCCCCGTCGTAGACAAGTAAAGCACTATCCACAGTCATTCACAAAGCCAAGCCTGAAAGAAAACTCCTATGGGAATCAATGAACAATCTTCACGCGTTACTGGTAATGGCAGCAACAATGGTCTCAGTCGTAACGGTTATGATTATTCGTAGAATTCTATATATGCTACTCTTCTCCTCCTTCTGTCCTGACTCCTGCGACCTTGAGTTGTTTCTTGTACATTGTCACAATCTCTTCCACGGAGGTAGCATCCTCTGGTCTTTTGTCGTCGCGGATCCTCCCAGTGAACTTCGGAAATCGCAGTGCAAGACCATAACCCGGCCTGATCGCATTAAGAGCCGCGGTGTGTGATGGGCTGAGTGTTATCTCTGATGCTATGACCTCTATCACAATCTTGGGCTCGAACCAAACGTCCATCTGCATGCCTGTTTCTACTCTGGCGTGGCGATGGTTGATCTTATGACGTTCAAGCTCGTTATAGAACTGCTCTAGGTGCAGGTCGGTAAATCCTGTCCCAACCTTCGTGACGCTCTGGAACATATCTGCTTTTGGATCATATGCAGCCAATAACAGCGCGCCATATCTGCCTGTGCGTCTTCCCCTGCCGTGCAGTGCGCCGACTATGACCAGATCAAGCGTATCTGCAAGCTCCTTCCGGTATTCTCTCTTCAACTTGACCCATGCGTATTCCCTTGCACCTGCCCTGTAGGTGCTTCCTAGGTGCTTTATCATAACGCCTTCACAGCCGTTCTCTACCGCCGCGGCCATAAACCGGTCTATCTCTTCAGATTTGCTGGCGATCGTCTGTTCGATCAGCCTGACTCCGATGTTGTCCTTGATCCTGTCAATTATCTTTTTCAGGATCTTGCGCCGCTCAATGTAGGGCAGATCAGTCTTGCTATCACCGTCAACATAGAGGACATCAAAAAAATTCATGACGACAGGATAATTCTCCATCGCTTCTTCGATGCCATACTTTCGGCGTCTGTGCATGAGTTCCTGAAAGGGCATGTACTCTTCAGTTTCAGCGTTGATAGCTACCACCTCGCCTTCTAATATCACGTCGGACTTGATCGACCTGACTGCTTTTACAACCTCAGGGTAGTGATTGGTGATCTTTTCGAGCCTCCTTGAAAATAGCTCAACCCTGTCGCTGCCCTTGTGCACTTGGACACGCTCACCATCTAACTTGTACTCGACTGCTCCTCTCCCGTCCATGCGTTCAAGCGCCTCCTCAGCTGTCCTTATGCGCTCTGCAAGCATCGGCCGGATCGGCTTGAAGAGCGTAATCTTGATCGACTTTACGGCTTCAAGTCCCTTTGTTGCGAGCAATTTTGCTACAGTACCAAGGTCGCTTGAGACATTGTAAGCATTTTCAAGGATCTGGCGGTTCGCCTTGTCGCCAGTGAATGCAATTGCCAATGCATCAAGCACAGTGTAGTCTGCTATCCCGAGCCTGAGCTGACCCATAACAAACTTGATTATGTATCTACCTTCTGCAGGAGAGGCATCATTTAACAAACTACTTATCAAACGCAATTTCGTCTCCTGCGAGCCTGCTCCTACCGTGTGCGCGACTTTGTCAAATGTGGAATATACACGCTCGACAGTCATGGGTTCTGAGAAAAGGGTCGCCTGGTTCTTGGATTTCATGACCTCCCTTGCTGTGTCGCCTAGGTCGCCGGTCCTATGGTAGGTGGACTCTATCTCAGAGATATTCTTGCCAGAAGAGCTGGCAATCGCCTTTATCAGCATCTTTTCTGCAAGACCTAGCTCAATTCCCTCATAGTCTGGGTAGAGTTTGCCCTGAATGAGATAAGTCACCTTGTCGATGAGCTCAGGGGGAGTCTTTTTTAGCAGGCCTACGAGATATTCAGTGAGTGCAAGCCTGCTGGACGTCTGCTCCATCTGCTCGAACGTCTCTATCAAGGGCTTGAAGTCCAAGGGTATCCCAGCTCTACATTCTGTACGCTTAAAGTTTATCTTAATGATTATTATAGGGCGCCGAACAAAGGAAAAGAGAGGCTACATATGGGAGGCAACAAGAAAAAGTCGGCTAGCGCTTCCGACAAGTCCGCGCAAGTTGGGCCAGGAGGGGCTGAGGTCAAACAGGTTTCAGAGAAGAAGGCTGCGAAGCCACAGCAGAAGCAAAAACTCTCGGTATTCGTTGAAGAGCCTGTAGGTATGAAGGCTATCCAGGGAATGAAGGCGATCACGCCGCAGGCACTAGCAAGGAACATTGGAGTGAAAATATCTGTCGCCAACGCTTTCATCAAGTCACTTGAGCAGAAAGGGCTGGTAAAGTCGATCGGCGGATATAGCGGTCACAGGGTCTACCAGCTGATCAACCGCTAACTTCTCTTTACAATCATTACGT
>DATLXY010000020.1:0-2368 GCA_035575335.1 Nitrososphaera sp.
GAGGGCGGCAAAGAAAGCAAATTGCGCGGGCCATAGCGACCAGGCGACGATATATGCCGAGCCGCAAAACCAGAAAGCGCCAAAGGCTGCCAGCCCCCTATTGCCTTGCAGGATAATCTCTAATAGGAGGCAGAGCGCAACGAAACAGGCGAAGACCTGAAACCACCAGTACCAGGCGAGGCCGCGCTGGGCCCCGAGAAAAAAATACCCCCATGTGGCCGGTCTGGCGAGGGCAGTGATATGCCAGACGGGCGCGTGAAAGCTGATCAAAGCGTTTTGCCCTTCACCCAGATTGGTGTTCACAACGGGGAACCGGGGGTTATGTGACAACTGACTCAAGGCAAGTGGAGTGCCGACCAGGTATTCGTCCCACCTGCTGAACCGGGCTGGCCCCAGGAACACAGCTTGCGCAAGTTCCCCAAGGATGACAGGCAATTTTTGAGAATCAATTAAATGCCCGGTGAAAGGTTTCTCCGGCGCCCACCAGGAAGCAGTTATCCCGGTTGAAGAGCCGTGAATGCCCAACCCGACGAGTGTGAAAAAGAGCAACACCACTCCTAGGAAAAGCCTGGTCCTGATGGAGAGATGACGAAAGGGAATGCGGACAAACCGCGAAAAAACTTGCTTGGTCATAACGATCATGATGCGGAAAGTTCTAAAGATTAACTTATGTAAGCAGAATTGCAAGGGAATTTTCATCTTCCAATTGGATACATTGAGCCAAAGGATGTGACGATCTTGAGACATATCGCTTGAATCTGCTTAAGCAGGAGAAGACGCTAAAAGTAGGTATACAGTCGAACGGCTGAAGGCAGGTTGGGATGTGAGCTATCTACTCAGAGTTCTAAACAATCAAGACGCGTTCGCCCTGCATTTTTACTTTTTAGTAATGTATTTTTATGGTATTTTTGATGACCTTTGAATTACGGTTACGGAAATCAATTTCACAGGAGGATGATCATGAAAAAGTTATTTCTAACAATTGTTACAATTGTGTTGTTTGTCCTTGTGCTTCCGATTCTTTTTGTGCAAGGTCAAAATCAGCAACCTAGCGGTAAGTTTCGCAGGGTGCCGAGGGCGATCCCTAACCAATATGTTGTGGTCCTCAAAGAGAATACCGCCCGTTCGAATGTTGCCTCAATCGCTGATGAATTAGCTAGTGTTCATGGTGGAGTGCGCAATCATATTTACCGATATGCCCTCAAGGGGTTCTCAGTCCAATTACCAGAAGCTGCTGCTATTGCCCTCAGCCAAGATCCACGAGTTGAGTTTGTGGAGGAAGATTCTGAGGTGAGTATTGATACAACGCAGTTCAATCCTCCGAATTGGGGGCTTGATCGCATTGACCAACGTGACCGCCCACTTAACGATAAATACAAGTATAGCAACACAGGCGCAAATGTTAATGTCTATGTCATGGATAGCGGCATTCGTCCTACCCATGTAGATTTCGGGGGGCGTGCTTTCATAGGAGTTGACTTTGTTTCCGATGGACAAAATGGGAATGACTGCAACGGGCATGGAACACATGTAGCTGGCATTGTCGGTGGAAGCACATATGGCGTCGCCAAGGAGGTGAGAATATACGCTGTCCGCGTTCTTGATTGTAATGGTGTGGGCTTTGTTTCAAGAACGATTCGAGGAATTGATTGGATAACTGCGGATGTTACGATCAACAACAAACGACCAGCCGTAGCTAATATGAGCCTTGGTGGTGGTCCTTCAGACGCGCAAGAAGCGGCGGTAAGGGAATCTATCGCATCAGGTGTGACTTATGTCGTGTCTGCAGGAAATTCTAACATGGATGCTAGCACGCAATCGCCAGCGCGCGTTACGCAGGCGTTGACCATAGGGGCCTCGACCAGATCAGATGAAATGACCGGCTTTTCCAATTCTGGCCCCTTGGTTGACCTGTTTGCTCCAGGGCTTGATATTACTTCAGCGTGGTATACTAGCGATACGGCATCTAATATCTTACCAGGCACTTCCCAAGCTGCCCCGCATGTGGCTGGTGTTGCCGCAATATATTTACAGACTAATCGAAGAGCATCCCCCTCCACTGTCAGTGAGTCAATCATATACAATGCATCTATTGGAAAATTGCGCTTTCTGAGAGGTGGATCACCCGACAGATTACTCTATTCTCCTCCACCACAATTCAGCAACTATTCGTTATCACTCAATGGAACGAATGCATACGTCAGCGTCCCGAACAGTTCGAGTCTGAACGTCACCGGGCCGGTCACCGTAGAAGCCTGGATCAAGACGAACTCGCCCACTGCCCAACAGGGCATCATCGAACGCTACGGCGCAACCGGCATCGGGACCGACGGCGGGTACGCGCTGAGGCTGTCGGGCGGCTATCTAC
>DATLXY010000021.1:0-5686 GCA_035575335.1 Nitrososphaera sp.
GTATGGCAGAAAGCCAATATTCACATACAGACGATGCCAGGTGGTACAACAACGAGGCTTGCAGCGGGTGGCTCCGGCTACGCCACTATGTATATGGTACAGAACTGAAGAAGGAGAAGAGCCTGATGGAGCGGTTTATCCTGCAGTTAAAGGACAGGACAGAATGTTTCGATGACCACTTTCCATGCAGAAAGAGGAATTGCAACAGGAAGCATGTGTGGAACTGTCAAATTGCTCTTGCTATATTTGGACATGGGGGCAGACAGGATGCGGTTCACATTATTTCTGGTCAGGGATGGAGGTTAAGTTAACAGAGCCTTACTAAATGCCTATTTCAAACTGTTAGCCGGGAGATTCCTTTGTAAACAATCAGTCTCCCTGATTGTCAACGTATCTGCCGGTATTTGCCCGGGCTGGATATCTCCATAACACTCCATCGAAACTCTAGTTATCCATCCACAAATATTACGGTCAATTGCAATATTCTTGCAACTTGGACGGGTTTTTCTATGTCATCATATGGATAGTCGTAATAGTAAGTTCTATTTGCAGCATAGGAAACGTAAATTGCACTGCCGTGACGCTCAATAATTGGAGTTACCGATCCAAATCTTTCATGAAACGCTCGAACTTCCTGTCTGCTATTTGTTTTTTGCAAAATTTGCTCATCCGATGAGCTTAAAGATTGTGCAATATATGGTGCGATGAATATGGCGAGACCTATTCCTCCAACCAAAGCAACTATCGCGATTATACTTATGAACAAGGGACCAGAACAGCAAGGGAGGTACAGAAAGAGAGGTTCGACAGTGCAATCAAGCGGATTCTGTCCAAGGGAGTGATATCAGACAGGACAATAGACATCTTTGAGGCTGCAGGGATACAGAAGCCAGAGCTATCGATTCTGTCAGAAGGCTTCATTGCCGAAGAGAAGTATTGCGTAAATATGGCCATCCGCCTGAAAAGGAGAAAAATGCGACTGAAACTGTTTTGAAGCAGGCAGAATTGATCGCTAGGCACTGCGCTTGCTGAAGTCGAATCGCTCTTAGAGCTTATCCCAAAATTAAACCCTTGTATACAATGATACAGTACGTCAGCTGCACGAGCCGGAGGTAGTTCTTAGATTTTTTCTCTTACCGTAAAAGCAATTTCCTGAAATTGTTAGGCGATGAATTTTTCCGTTCTACGACCCCCCGCCACCTTCTTTTGTATTGTCTTTTCTTACTCTTTTTTACTGCTGGAGCAAGTTCCATATGAGATACAGAGGTGTTGTGAAGCTAAATCCGTACCTGTCATGCAATTGCGACTCCGATGTCAATAATTTTGGGATAGGCTCTAAGTCGTTAGTGGCGACACGGACACCAAAGACCTTGATACATGATAAAAAGGCTGCAGATCTGGAGCCTCTTTTGCCTAATGCCAACCTCCCCCCAGCAGGCGATGGAAGCCTTGGTTCCTTGTATCTGACGCTAGTCCTTTGCGGGTCAAAATACCGACTACCTCTTCGCCGGTAAGATCTAGACTCCTCCCCCCCTAGCCCTTGAACTTCTTGCCTTTACCTTGTCCAAAGCAGCATCGAAGTGTTTCATCGAAATCTTTAGCTTTCCAGCCTTTTTGTCATCATTCTTGCTGATATGCTCTTTTATCGCGGTCATAGCTGCTGCATTGACCACGGCTGCAATGTCTGCTCCTGTCATGCCATCAGTCATTTCTACTAGCTTGTCTAGGTTGACATCAGAGTCGAGCGGCTTTTTCCTTGTATGGACTTGGAATATCTGCTTCCTTGCTTCTCTATCTGGAATTGGAACTTCAAGTATCCTATCGAATCTTCCTGGCCGTAGCAATGCTTCGTCGATGATATCTGGTCTGTTCGTTGCGCCAATGACTACTACTCCCTTTAGATCTTCAAGACCATCCATCTCTGTCAGCATCTGACTGATGACGCGTTCAGTGACATGGGAGTCCCCTTCAAATCCACCACGTCGCGGAGCTATTGCATCTAATTCATCAAAGAAAACTACGCATGGCGCTGCCTGCCTTGCCTTTCTAAAGACCTCTCTCACCCCTTTTTCAGATTCTCCTATCCATTTGCTCAGCAATTCAGGTCCCTTTACGCTGATAAAATTAGCTTCTGAAGTTGTCGCAACCGCTTTTGCCAGCAGCGTCTTACCTGTTCCTGGCGGCCCATAAAGCAAAATGCCCTTTGGCGGCCGGACATCCGCTTCTGCGAATAGATCGCCATATTTTAGTGGCCATTCTATGGCCTCTGCCAATTCTTCTTTTACCTGCTGCAAGCCGCCAATGTCTTCCCATTTTATGTTAGGTCTCTGAACTAGCACTTCGCGCATAGCGGATGGCTGAACATCCCTTAGGGCTTCCTCAAAGTCCTGTTTCGTAACCTTGATTTTGTTCAATATTTCAGCAGGAATCTTGGGCTCTTCAAGATTGATTTCTGGCAGTATCCTTCTAAGCGAGCGCATTGCAGCTTCCTTACATAGCGCCTCTAGATCCGCGCCAACAAATCCGTGGGTTACGCGAGCTATTGAAGACAGATCAACATCTTCAGTCAAAGGCATGTCGCGGGTGTGTATTTGAAGTATCTCAAGCCTACCCTGTTCGTCTGGTATGCCGATTTCAATCTCTCTGTCAAACCTTCCAGGCCTCCGTAGAGCAGGATCAATTGCATTTGGCCTGTTCGTTGCGCCAATGACAACCAGCTTTCCCCTTGACTTTATACCGTCCATCAGAGTGAGCAGCTGTGATACTACTCTTTTTTCGACGTCTCCTGACACATCTTCCCTCTTTGGCGCAATAGAATCAATTTCATCAATAAATATTATAGAAGGCGCATTTTCTTCAGCTTCTTTGAAGATCTGTCTTAGCCTCTCTTCACTTTCGCCATAGAACTTGCTCATAATCTCAGGACCGCCTATTGGGTAAAAGGCTGCGTTCGTCTCATTGGCTACTGCCTTTGCAAGCAATGTCTTGCCTGTGCCGGGTGGCCCATGAAGTAAGACGCCTTTTGGAGCTTCGATTCCAATGCGCTCAAAGATCTCTGGATGGCGCAATGGTAGCTCGATCATTTCTCTTACCTTCTGGACCTCATTTCTCAAGCCACCAATATCTTCGTAGGACACTCTGGGAACTCCTTTTGCTGCTGTTTTGGGCACAGAACCTATCACAAACTCCGTATTGCTGTCAACCAATAATGCTGTGTCTGACGGCGATGTGTTTGTTACAGCGAAGCCGATCCTTCTCCCCATGATATTCAGAGGAATAACATCGCCTTTTGCAACTACACGGCCTTCCAGTAGCTCGGGTAGGTATTCTTCCAGCCCTACAATGTTGAGCTCCTCTGTCGGGGCCAGAATTACCTGCTCTGCCTTTTTGACGTCGACTTTACGTATAGCAACGTTGTCATCAATTCCAACGCCAATATTATTTCTGGTATAGCCATCTATTCTGATCAAACCTTTTCCATAATCCTCGCTCTGGCTGGACCAGAGAAGCACATAGCTTTTCTTTTTGCCAGAAATCTCAAGAACATCACCCGTTGAAAGGTTCATCTCTTCCATGACTTTTGGATCTATCAATGCCATTCCTCTTCCAACGAACTTGGGGTTTGTTTCTGCTACTTTTAATATGGCTTTAGCGTTATTTTTCATTTCACATTTTCACCTCATAACAAAAAATTTGAGGTGCGACCTCATTTCTTTTACTCAACCTGTACCTCCGTCTCTTTTGGCTTCGGAGGAGCCTTCAGCTTTATCTTCAGCTCCAGAATGCCATTAGAGTAGGTTGCTTTCGCCGACTTGTCGTCCAGTTCAACATCAACAGGTATGTCAGTGTGATATTTTTTGTCTCCTTTTTCAGCGTGTATTGAGACATATTCTGGTGATACCTTCACCTTGATGTCCTGTTTTGTGACACCTGGCATCTCTGCGGTTATGGTCAGTGTGTTGTCTTTCTCGTCTACTTTTGTATCAATGAGTGGTTCTCTGACGTCACTTTGTTCTACTAGTCCTCTTACTGATGGTCTGACATTGCCAAACTCCCTTACATGTGGCTTGCCATCCGGTCCTATGATTATTTGGTAGCCATAGTAATATGGGAAGGTACCAACAACGTCAGCTCGGTTCATCTCTCGTACAGTTCTGAACATCCTGTTCAGCATCTCCTCCACATCTCTGAATTCCCTGTCAATGTCTTCAAACAACCGTCTTGTTGTTCTGAAACCTAAATCAAAGTCTCTCCACATAGATAAGGTCACCTGTGGTATAGAATACAACAGGAGATATTTATTGGTTACTCACAAGATGTGTGTAACTAGAGAGGCGGACAGCTGAAATCCAATCGTCCTTATTCACGAATCTTCCGATCTTGATACGCCGGAGTCAGTTTTGCCTAGCTCGCATCGGTTTCACACCATCCATCCAGCCGAGTCGGCTTTTTCTGGGTATTGATGGTTTGAATCTATTGACCCGGTCACTGAGGTGTCGTGCTCTGCCGGATTGTCTTTCACTGTCTGTCGCAGCTTGTTTCTGATTCTGCCGTCCGGGTTTGGTATGACTGGTGCCATTTTTCACTGCAGCATAGCGTTCCCGCGCCAATTATGCCGCCGGACATCTTAAAATTCAGCACCACTGGCGTCACTCTTTCATGCAGAACTGCACAGCTGAGGGTTCTTGCGGACAATTCACATTAGAAAAAAGTTTGTGGCCAACTTTGCTCCGCCCGTGGCGCATGCACACATATGTTCATACCGTTTTGAAACGTGCGGTCGGTCCTTAGATTTTTTGTGTTTGTTGTTTTCGATTTTGACAGTATTGTAACGCCTTCTTAAGGGTGACTCTTCTCGGGCGACTCCATATCTGGAGATGGAGTTGCCGTCACCGACCAAGAAGGAGGAAAGAAGAATGGGTAAAAGAAAGAAGACCAGTTCAAACCACATGAACAGCACCGTTGCAGCTCTTGACCTGAGCGAGAAGGAAGGAGGAACAACAATATTATCTATCTCCCTACGGAGATGTGACTGACATGTTTACCATCACCCTGAACGACCTTGGTTTTGCTCACTTTGCAGGCAGAGTTCCCAAGGACGCCAGGGTTGCGTTTGAAGCCACAGGCATGACCTACCCTCTTCGTAACGCTCTCACGTACTACGGTTACGACGTGACAGTGGTAATGCACCCAAAGGAGCTTGAATGGATTGTAAAGAGCAAGAAAAAGAACGACAAAGTCGATAGTTTGAAGATATCCAAACTCCATATGTCAGGCATGCTCCCGGAATCATACCTATTGGACACACAAGAGCAGCTGAAAAGGATCTCCTGGTACAGCGGGTGAAAATCGGTAACGAGATAGGCAGGATGAAGAACAGCATCATCGCCTACCTGAAAATGGACGGTATATGCCACAAGCTCCCTCCAAGCACTGACGACAACTTTTCTGACAAGAGGAGGAAGGCCATTCCATCACTAAAGTTCAACTACGACAGGGACGTTGTACTTCATACTATGATTGACAGGCTCGACCTTCTAGAAAAGCAGTGTGTTCCCATGCTTTGTTGCATAAATCTGAAATAAGTAAATTAGGTTCGAATACAGGGATCAATGAGGCCGTAATTCGTAAATTTGACACTGTTCCCAGTGCTGAAAACATTAAGAAGCGACGATTTTTCTGAATC
>DATLXY010000022.1:0-2332 GCA_035575335.1 Nitrososphaera sp.
CTAATGTTGCCTACTTTTACAAGCGCCAATTATGACAAAAACTCAAGCAGGGCAGACACAGATGCCACAAACATGCAGTCTCGCTTAACAAAGTTTAGTCTTGTGTATATAGTCGAAAGGCCGCAAGAGACCATGACCGAGCAAAGCACAGAGCCGCTCTCCCCATCTGAGGAAAAGCAGCTGCAAATCAAGGGAACGGGAACGCCCGCAGAGGATCGGGAGGAGGAACGGGCGCAAAGCATGTGGAACCTGAAAGAAGAGGCCAAGTGGGGCAAGAATGCCGAGATCCAAAAGAAAGCCATACAGGAACTGGCAAAAATCGGCCTGCCTGCTCTAAGCTACCTTAGAGAAATCCTGACCGTCCTTGCGCCAAGTGAAATAAGGCAGAGCTGCGAAGACGCTATTCGCAACATCGATGTCAGAAGCAAATAAACCTATCATCCTCCCTGTCAGCCTTTCCGTCGTGCCGTATCGAGCCTGACAAAAGTATGGGACAACCTCAACTCTGTACAGATATCCCCCGTGCCTTTAGGTCCCTTATCCTGTTTCTTATAGTCACGGATGTCACGCCCGCGGCATCGGCCAGGATGGTCTGAGTCGTTTGCTCGCCGCTCAATAGGCACGCCATGTAGAGCACTGCTGCAGCAAACCCCATAGGGTTCTTGCCCGCTACTTTCTTTTCTGTGGCCTCCTCCTTCATCATCCGTATCGCACGCCGCTTTGTCTTTTCGCTCACGCCAGCCTTGCTTCCCACCTTGACGATGCATAGCACGGGATCCAGCATCGGCACCTTCAGGTCAAGCTCTATCATCACCGTCCTGGACATCTTGCCGAGGTTGGAACGCTTGATGCTGACCTGCTGCGCAATCTCATTCATGGACAGTGAGCCGCCAAGTTCCCTGCATGAAATATGCACACAGGCCCCCAAGAGGGCCGAGACAGTCCTTCTCCTCGCCAGGCGTTTTTCGTGAGCCTTTCTGTAGAGGTAGGCGGTCTTCTCTACCATTGCTGGAGACAAGTTGAGCTTTGACCTCAGCCTGTTGAGCTCGTCAAAAGCCCTCTGGAGGCTCCTGTCTGAAGAGGAAAAGGCCTGGCTTCTGGCGTCCCATGTCCTCCACCTGCCTATCGCAGAACGGACAGTCGCGCTCAATAGCGCGCCGCCTGCATCCGTGTTTTCCCTTCCAATGACAGTGGCAAGTCCCATGTCGTGCCGGGCCAGCGTTCCAGAGGCTCCCGCCCTGATCCTGTGGGTCGTTTCGGCACCAAAATTGCGCCATTCCGCCCGCGTGTCTACGACATTGTCCGCCAGGACTAGGCCACAGCTACTGCAGACCATTTCACCTGACTCGGGGTCAGAGATCACGGTCTCTTTATTACATATCGAACATAGCGACGAGATTTGCACTAGTGTAACGGATAAACAATGTACGATAGCTTGCCCGCAATATAAAGAGGCGCAACCGAGCCTCCGGGCACCGTGCTACCTGAACCAAATCCGGGGTTTCGCAAAGTGATCCTGTATCTCGCCCAGCCTTTCCATCGAGGCGGAGTCTTGTCTAAGCGCGGAAAAGGACGGATCGTGATTGATTTTGTAGAGCACATGCGTCACCTGTTCAGGCGTAACGCCGTGGCGGATATCATACTCTATTTGCTTGCAGATATGCAGCAAGTTTCCATATTTCTTGTGGTTTCTTCTTTCCCATCTCGAAGCGTCTTGCGGCAGACCCCTTACGTATTTTACAACCGTCTTTTGCATGTGCTCAACATGCCATTCTTTCATTGGAAAACTATTCTGTGTCAAAAGCATCTAACCTTGTACTGGCAAGCCGCGCATATAAGTGGCCGTAATCCGCGCGGAAATGCGCCTGTTAATTAGAATAAACTGCCTATACTATGCATGGTGGAAGTAATCTATGGCAGGAGCATAACGGAGCTCCTGCATGGAATGCCGTTTTACATCAGCCTCCTCACAAAAATCTCTGCGTACCGGTTGTTCAAGATAAAGCAGCCCATCTATGGTTCTGTAGACGTCAACAACATCTGCAACCTGCACTGCACCCACTGCTACTGGTGGCTCAACCGCAAGGAAGGCAGGGACCTCTCTGCGGAAGAATGGAGAAAGATAATCAAAGAAACCTTCAACAAAAAGCACATCTTTATCACCACGCTGGTGGGTGGCGAACCAACTCTCCGGCCAGAAATCATCGAGGTCTTTTGCAAAGAAATGCCCAACAGGGTCTGCGTCGTCACAAACGCCACTTTCCCATTGAAGCGCTATGACGGGCTGTATTTCTATTGGGTGTCCATGGACGGAACCGAAAAAGTACATGAC
>DATLXY010000023.1:0-6471 GCA_035575335.1 Nitrososphaera sp.
ATGATCCTGAGAATAGACGACGTCATTGCCGCGTCAAAGCCCAAGGACACGCCCAAGCCTGGCGGTCACGGCGGCGGTGGAATGGGCGGCGGTGGCGATGGCGGCATGGGCGACATGGACATGTAACGACGACAGCAACAACAAAACACAGGAAAATATGCCCACCACTTTCTTTTTGTCTGATATTCGTTGTTATTATTGACATAACTGAGGGAACTGAATGCAGCCCTAATTTTTGACATGCTATGAAATTGCACAAGGAGCAAAATACTAGGCCTTGCTTGCGATGAGCCGGTAAATTTTAACCGACTGAGAGGAAGGCGAGAATAGATCGGCGGGAAGTTAGCCGACACTTGCTAGTCCCACACGATGGCGAGATTATGGAGACGATTGCTCAGAGAAGCAAGTTTTGGATCCCTGTACAGCATGTATTATTGTCATTTCAATGGCTCTGCTAGTGACCATGTTTTCCATCAGAAAATCACTTTCGCGCAAGAATGTACTCAAGTCGGCGGCTTCCACGATTAGAGTAGAAGTGAGATGTAATAGAGTCAACAACAGGCTAGGATGATGCAATACAACATCCCCCGCGGTCATATGAAGTGGAAAAAAGGTGATGGGAAGCAACCTGAGAAAGTCAATGATGCATTCGGTCCGCATCCAACAACCAGCACATATTGACGATCTCGAAGCTTCTGGTGATTTAAATTATGTCGTCACTTGTGCAGCGGGATCAAACCAGCTGCTCGCCTACATTCCTGAGAGGCAGTGGTAGATATACGCCGCATTTGCGTTCAGCCAAAATTGTATGCAGGTTACTCACAGGATGTGAGTAAGACATAAATACCTTGCGGTTTATTTTATCACCAAGATGACCATAAACATATGGAAAAATTGGGACTTCGATTCCAGAACAAGGTGGCCATTTGATAACATTGAAAGGGAGTTCGAGGAAGCAGAAGCAATGCTGAACAGGATGTTCAAGGCTGCCAGTGAAACTATTTCTGCGAATCATACTGTTCCCGGTTCTTACTACTACGGTTACCAGATAACCGTAGGTCTTGATGGCAAACCTGTCGTAAGCGAATTTGGAAACATTAAGCCGCTAGCAACGGAACACGTGGAACAAAGTGGAGTCAGAGATCCACTGGTTGACAAAGTCATTGACAGCAAAGACAATACTTTGACCATCACTGCAGAAATGCCCGGTGTAACAAAGCAAGATATCAAGGTTAACGTGTCCCGGGAGTATGTTTCGATACACGCGGAGAAGGGCAAAAAGAAGTACCATGCTGACATTCCAGTGGGAGTAGAACTGGATGAAAAATCGACCAAGGCGACATATTCAAACGGCATCTTGGAGCTCAAAATAAAGATGAAGGCGACATCAGAGCCAAAGGGGAGGTACGCGTTGAGTAAAAAGCGAAATGCATAGATCGCTTAAATTTTTTGTCTGGGTGAGAAATTCAAAATGAAAGACGGAACCAACATCGACAATCGTAATGACAGGGTTACGCTGAAAGTCGCCGAGACTTACCCAAAGTTTGTCGGAAGAGGGATGGCACTGATCGATCCAAAAGTCATGGAAGAGCTAGGTCTGTCAACAGGCGACGTTATCGAGGTTTCTGGCAAGAATAAAAGCTACGTGCTGCTGTGGTCAGGCCAGACCGATGATTATGGCAAGGGAATTATCAGGATAGACGGTTACACCAGAAACAACATTGGGATTGGAATCGATGACACTGTCATCATCAGAAAAGTGTCTGTAAGGAAAGCTGAGCAGGTTATCCTAGCTCCGACTGAAGAGCTAAATATCATTGGACTCGAGGAATACTTGGCAGAATTGCTTGAAGGGAGGGTGGTTGCAAAGGGAGACGTCGTACCGCTGAACATAATGGGAAGGAGTATCGGCTTTGTCGTTACAAGTACGACTCCACCAGGAGGAGCAGCGCTGATCGACAGCAGCACAGAATTTGTCATTGGATCAGTACCCAAAACAGCAGCAAAAGGAGTTCCTCGAGTGTCCTATGAGGACATTGGAGGGTTGAGAAATGAAGTGCAGAAAGTACGCGAAATGATAGAATTGCCATTGCGCCATCCAGAAATCTTTGAACGAATAGGAATTGAAGCACCAAAAGGCGTGCTTCTTCACGGTCCACCTGGAACAGGAAAGACTCTGCTGGCAAAAGCCGTAGCGAACGAGACCAATGCAAACTTTTTCTCGATTGGCGGACCAGAAATAATTAGCAAGTTTTATGGCGAGAGCGAGGAGCGGTTAAGGCAGATTTTCAAGGAAGCTGAGGAAAACGCACCATCAATCATATTCATCGATGAAATAGACTCGATCGCTCCAAAGCGCGAAGAAGCGTCCGGAGACGTCGAAAAAAGAGTCGTATCACAGCTGTTGACTCTGATGGATGGAATAAAGTCAAGGGGCAAGTTAGTTGTCATTGGTGCCACTAACAGGCCAAACGCTATTGACCCGGCTCTACGTCGCCCCGGAAGGTTCGACAGGGAGATCGAAATTGGAATTCCTGACGAGCATGGCCGGCTCGAAATCCTGCAGATACATACAAGAGGGATGCCTCTTACAGACGATGTCGACCTTGCTGCAATAGCCCGAGTAACACACGGCTTTGTGGGAGCCGACCTTGAAGCCTTGAGCAAGGAGGCCGCCATGCGCTCTCTCAGAAGAATACTGCCCGAGATCAAACTTGATGAACCAAAGATTCCTGCCGAGATTTTGAACAAGATCAAAGTCACAAGGCAGGACTTTGAAGAAGCACTCAGAGACGTACAACCGTCTGCCATGAGGGAAGTCGCGATTCAAAAGCCCAACGTAAGATGGGAGGATATTGGTGGTCTCGAGCAGGTAAAAGAAGAGCTCATCGAAGCCATTGAGTGGCCGTTAAAACACGCTGATTTGTTTACAGAGGCAGACGTAAGACCACCCAAAGGAATATTGCTATACGGTCCTCCGGGCACAGGCAAGACAATGATCGCCAAGGCCGTTGCCACAACATCGGAAGCCAATTTCATTAGCATAAAAGGTCCTGAACTGCTAAGTAAATGGGTTGGCGAATCCGAGAAGGGAGTAAGGGAAGTCTTTAGAAAGGCTAGGCAGGCAGCGCCCTGCGTGGTATTCTTTGACGAGCTGGACGCCATTGCTCCGAGAAGGAGCTCCGAAGGTGACTCGCACGTGACGGAGCGTGTAATCAGTCAGATGCTGACAGAGATGGATGGACTAGAGGATCTGAAGGGCGTCGTGGTTATCGGAGCTACAAACAGGCCAGACATCATCGACGAAGCATTGCTCAGACCTGGCAGGTTTGACAAGATACTCGAGGTTCCAGTACCAGACATGGAAGGAAGGAAACAGATATTCCAAGTGCACACACGGAAAAAGCCACTTGATTCAGATGTCAATCTAGACAAGCTGGTGGAGCTGACCGATGGGATGACAGGCGCCGATATTGCAGCTATTGTAAATGCCGCTGCAATGGCTGCCATCAAAGAGCATGTCCGTAACAGCAAGAAAGATCGTAGTATGAAACTCAGAATCTCGATGAAGCACTTTGAATCTGCACTAGACAAGGTCAAGGCTGGTAGTTCAAAGAGCAGGCCAACAACAGGATGGCAGCAAAGATTCCAAGCGGCCAGCTGACATGGTGATGCATGCAACCACGATGGTCTCTTTTTTTACCTATATATCTCGTGATTCATAGCTGAATTATCCTGCAAGCGCAAGCCGGCAATAGAAGATGCCTTGTTGCATAAATATGAAATAAGCAATTATGTCCTATAACTTGGATTATTGAGGCCATAATTCGTAAATTTTGCATTATTCTTAGTGCCGAAAACGTTCAGAAACGATGATTTTTCTGAGTCATGCAACAAAGTAGAAAAAGATGATTCCTCATAAGCTGAAAAGCGATGCGGGGTCAGTACTACACTACAAAATCATTATCGTGTAGTGGAGGCACTATTCACCTTACTATATCGATCGCAGCTAGTAGTATGAGATGCAAGCATAGGTCGGACTCGAGTGTCGTGTTCATATTGGCGCTAGTATTAACTATGGAGCTATCTTACGGACATAATTCAAAGAATATGATGGGAGTTGCAGATCGGAACAACAGCAGAGAATGATGCCGAAAGGTTTGAATTGGAAAACTGATTAAATTGGCATGTGTTTTGCTATGAGGAACAGTCTCCTTGCAAGACCGCTTACCGTTATAATCCTTGCAGCATCTGTTGCAATATCTGTAGGAATTAACATCATTCAGTTTCAAATATCAAGATCTGCTCAGGACAGTATTTCAGAACTTCAAAAGGAGAACAGTCAGCTTAGAGAGCAACTGGACGCTGCAAGCAGCATTTCTGGTATCTCTTCTCCAGATGCTACGGCACAGAACAACACTGCTCATGATGATGGGAATGGTCAGCAAGAACGGTCACTATCATTCTCGAACCCATTGCGTTCCGGTGCCGGATCGATAACTGCGGTAGCTGTCAAGACCGTAGCCAGCAGCAACGGATTCTTCCAAACAGTGAGCTATGAGGGAGCGATCATGGACATTGTAGTTGAAATAATAGAGAACGGACAGGGCCGAGTACTTGTCAATACGGAGATTCCAACGGGCGTGGACTTCCAGTCGTCGGCAAAAACTGCAGTTCAGGTTGCACAGGATATCACCGGTGTAGACCTTTCATCGAGCGACATTATATTCTCGATTACTGCAAAGGGCGATGCGGAGGACCTGCGGGCGGTGGACGGGGGCAGTGCCGGTGCTGCCATGACAGTCCTGCTCGTATCCGAGCTCCAAGGCAATTCAACCCTGAATCCGAACGTGCTCATTACGGGAACCATTAACCCGGACGGGACGATAGGCGCAGTAGGAGGGATATATGAAAAGGCAGAAGCCGCAGGCAGCTACGGCGCACATCTCTTTTTGGTTCCAGAGGGTCAGGCGACATATCTCTCTGAATCGTGCGACGAAAGCCGGCAAGGTCCCATAATCTACAGGACATGCAGGTCAGAACCAAGACCTCTTTCTGAGCTCACCGAAGAAAGATTTGGGATGCGTGTAGTTGAGGTAAGTACTGTACGCGAAGCGCTGGAATTCTTCGCAAACATGCGAGAGTAAAGAAGAAAAACACACAGGGGATCTGCTTACTTCATTTCAGCGCTCTGTTCTGGTGAACCTGAAGATGCATCTATGATAAGAGCAGGGCGGTCAATTCATACCGGGGAAGGATTGGGTAGATGGAGGTTCTCGCTGCTAACTGTAGTACGACCAAGGATACCGCGATTTTGGGCTTGGCTCAAGCGAAAATATCTCTTTGACATCTAGGGCCCAGACCTTCTTCGGTTTTGTCTGAATGCCAAATTCCCTAAGCCTAGTTTCTGCCTGTGATATTAATTGCGGGTCGGTAATAGTTTCCACGCTGCCCTTAAGCTGGTATCCTCCCTGCGTATCCCTGTCAAATACTGCAACAGTGACCCGTGGCCAGGCATTTATGTTATGGAAGGTCTTGTTTTCGAACGCGTCTGCAAAGAGCAACTTTTCGTTGTGCAATATCCCCAAGACGTAACGGGGAGAAATGTTTGGAATCCCGTCGGCGCTGACGCTTCCCACGAGGACAATATGGTTCTGCTTTATGATAAGCCGGATGATGTCCTCGTCGATCTGAACCAACAGGTATCTAACTTCTGTAAATGGAGGAACGGGTTAAAAAACTTCTATTGCTTTTCCAGTCAGATTGGGGCCAATTACGCCGGCATCAAACGGGGCCAATTTAGTCGTATTCTTCCGGTCATGAACTTCTTTTTCCTTCAGCTACTAGTAATTTCCTTCAGAAACTGTCGCCGTCAAGAGTCACTTAACTTCGTAGTTTTCTCCTTCTCCTATTACGGGTTCACGTACGCTTCTAATTCCGGCTCCCCCGGCTACCATCACATCATTCTGATGTGCTCAAGATGCGCTCTGTCACCCTGCTAGCAGCACATAGGTACGTCTCGTTCCATCTATACATGGATCCCGGTGTCTCTCGTAACGGTCCGGGCAGCAGCTCACGCAAGAAGTTGAAGCCGCATTCCCTGTGATGCCTGGTGTGCAGCCGCCGTTATACAGATAGCAATGTTCAGCTCCGAGGGCTAAGACTCCTTTTCACCATTGTCTTCGTCTTAGCCAAGTTTTTCGTCGACCTTTTTCTGCAACTCTTTGTAATGGTTATATTTCTTTGTCCATTTTGACAATAGGAACCACTCTGTTATTCCTATGCCGTTCCAGAGTAGGACTGTCGCGAGTACGACAACCTGCACTACTCTAAATGAAGGACTGTCAAGCGGTTCGCGCCTGTCAAACGGCGGGCCACCTGCAGAAACCTGCCATCGTCAGGTATAGCCTTCCATAGCACCAAGAAAGTAATGAAATGTATTAAAGGAACAATGATTACAAGGCTCAGTAG
>DATLXY010000024.1:0-3755 GCA_035575335.1 Nitrososphaera sp.
AACCCTGTGTGGAGAGGAAGGTGAACAAGCCCTTGAAGCAGGCTGCCTGTACCGACCGTTCTTACTCTGACATAGACGACGTAGTTAGAAATGGGCGCAGGTTCCTAAGGAGATATGCACGGAGTTATGGGATTTGAATTAATGATCGGCAACGTAGACATACTTTGTAAACTCTTTTATTGGCTTTTGTAGCTTTTTCCGTCTGTGAGGCTAGTCATCTATACCGGCAAGGGCGGCACTGGCAAGACAGTCACTTCATGTGCTACTGCGCTCAAGATGTCAGAGCGCGGCTACAAAACACTTGTTCTTTCGGCCGACCCTGCGCACACTCTGAGTGATGCATTTATGATGAAGGAGGTCGGGCACGAGCCGAGGCAGGTGGCGCCAAACTTGTCTGCGCTCCAGATAGACCCTGTGAGCGAAATGAGTAAGCAATACGACCCTATACTGTCGTACATGGCAGCGA
Organism: Nitrososphaera sp.; assembly: GCA_035575335.1. Classification (GTDB taxonomy): domain Archaea; phylum Thermoproteota; class Nitrososphaeria; order Nitrososphaerales; family Nitrososphaeraceae; genus Nitrososphaera. Next base: position 467 of record DATLXY010000024.1, read on the forward strand.
TATTTTCCGCCAAGGGTATTGACGAAACACTAGCTTACGAGATCGCGATGCTCCCAGGCATGACACAGCTGTTTTCGCTGTTGAAAATACAGGAAATCGAGGGATCCAAAGCATATGATTGCGTGGTGCTCGACATGCCGGCTTCAGGAGAAGCATTGCGTTATCTGTATTTTCCAAAGTTGGTCGGCAGCATAGGCCGCAAGCTGACAGGCCTTGCCGGCCTCTTTAGTGGCTTTGCTAAGGTATTCCAGCCGGTGTCAAAGATACCTGCGCCAGGTAAGGACGTAATAAAGAGCGAGATGGATTTCCTCGATAGGCTTGACGAGCTTGCCAAGATAATCAGAAATAACGACATTACAAGCATCAGGCTCGTAGCAAACCCAGACACATTCAGCATAGAAAATGCTAAGCGAGCGCTCATGTCGGCCAGCCTTTATGGCATCAATGTCGACATGGCAGTGATAAACAAGATAATGGCCGGCTCATCAGACGAGTACTATGCCAACTGGGCTCGCTACCATAAGGACAAGGTAGAAGAGGCAAAGGGAAACTTTTACCCACTCCCCGTAAAAGAGGTGCAGCTATACAGCACAGAGCTGCGCGGCATAGACATGCTTCGCAAACACGGCGACGCGCTTTTCGGAAAAGACGGCGACCCGTCAGAGATATTCTACCGCGGCAAGCCTTACACCTTCACCAACGAGGACAACACCATCAACATGCGCGTTCAGGTGCCGTTTACAGAAAAGGACGACTTTACAATCGAGCGCTACGGCGACCAGCTGACTCTGAGCGTCAAGACGGCGGCAGGTCAGATAGTCAACATAATACCCTTGCCGATCGCCACCGCGGGCATGAAGCTAGCAAAGGCCAAGTTGATGAACCGTGAGCTGAGTGTGATCTTCGAGAGAAGATCTTAGGTAATGTCCCGGATAGCCTTCTTCGCCTTCTTGCTCTCGTCAAGCTGCCACTTTGTAACGAGTATGATTCCAAAGATCGGAAAGCTGGCAATGAAAGCATAGGGAAAGACTGCCACAAATGCTGAAGGTCCCATTTCTCGTTAGAGAAATCTGAACTCCTCACTATTAAGTGTTGCAGAATCAGCCTCGAAAATGAACCTCCCGCCCTACCTTATGAAAAAGAAAAAAGAGTTTATATAATATGGAACTTGATTAAACTCGATAAAGAATGCCAATAGATCCAGACTTTCCAAGGAATCATCAGGTGATAGGCAGGATCCAGCACGCTGATGGAGAGCACTTCCACTATAGGTGGGGCCCCGGCGCAGCAAAAGAAGCTGCGCAGAATGAAGAAGTCAAGGCAGCCTATCAAGCGAGGGGCGAAGAACTGGTACCGCTCGGGGTTAGCGGCACGATGGTTGCTGTCGACTGGGATTCCTGTGTCGCAGACGGCGCATGTATCGAGGCGTGTCCGGTGCAAGTCTTCCAGTGGTACAGGACAGAACACGACGTCCCAGCTGCAGAGGCCCACAAGTACACATTTGCAGGCACTGGCAGCTCTGTCAAGGAAGAGCGCAAGGACTACACCGACAAGGCGGATCCAATCAGAGAACATGACTGCATCTGGTGCATGGCATGCGTGTCTGTTTGTCCTCCACAAGCAATCAAGGTTGACCAGTCAAATCTGGAGTTCCACGAAAAGGCTTCGGGTACGTTCAACGAAGCACTTGCCAAGAGCAGCGCGCCACCACCTCACGCACACTAGCTCCCCTCTTTTCTTATTATTTTCTATTGTAACTCTGGCTTATCAACCAGTCTGGCCATCGGCAGACTCATCACTGACACAGCTCAGAGTCTGCGTCACGAACATGTAGTTGCCTGCTGTAGATCGACGCCTTTCGTCTTTCCCATGGGTTCAGACTACTATGGTCTCTCTCCTCTATGACGTTTTTCCGCTGTGCTCTACACATGTTGTTCCGACTGCCCCGGAGTGTTGCTACGCACACCAAAAGGATCTCGTCGGGCATCCTGTACACCATTCGCCTGATCGGTATATCTCGAGGAGCTTGGATGTCTGCGTCATCTGGTGCCTTCTCTGGTTGCCAGCCTTTCTCTCTGGTCTTGTTAGATGTTTTCCGAAAATTTCGAGTCTAAAGGGGAGTCATGGTCGTGAGCCCTAGTCATTTATCGCTCTTTTTTCCATTCTTTCTCTTTTTTCAAATGTAGCTGGGCGTCCATGCATGAATGCGGCCATAGGCACTGAAATCATGCTGCTAGAAACGTAGTTGATATGACAATGAGCTACTCGGTGCGCTACTTGAAAGATGGATAAACAAGAATAAGCAAAAAGAAAGGAAAGGGTTGTTAGCTGACGTATGCTCTCTCTGCGTGCTGCGTAACGTCCAGGCCGATGTCCTCTTCTTCCTCCTTGACTTTAAGCCCGATCGTCTTGTCTATTATCTTCATAATGATGACCGTGCCTCCAAAGCCAAGCAGTGCCGCGACAGCAACTCCCATCGCCTGTATTCCCAGCTGCGCCGGGTTTCCATACAGTAGTCCGTCTGGACCAGCTGGGTTGATCGCGCTGCTTGCGACCAGACCTATTGCCAGCGACCCGATTATGCCTGTAACACCGTGGACAGAGCTTACGTCAAGCGCGTCGTCGATCTTCAGGTGCTCTTTCAGGTAGACGATCGAGAAGTACGACGCAATGCCCAGCACTATGCCAAGGAAGAAGGCATTCTGGCCGCTGATAAATCCGGCAGCTGGTGTGATACCTGCCAGACCGCAGATGGCTCCGTTGATTGCTGCTGTTGTAGATGGTTTTCCTGACCTCTTCCAGGAAAGTAGTACCCAGACAAAGGCAGATGTGGATGCGCCTATTTGTGATGCGAGTATTGCGTTGGCAGCGAGCGCGCCGGATGCAAGAGCACTTCCGCCGTTGAAGCCGAACCATCCGAGCCAAAGGAGGCTCGCGCCCAAGACAGCCAGGGGGATGTTATGCGGCACCATGATGTCCGGTCCAAAGTTCTTTCTCCTTCCAAGAACCAGTGCTGCAGCAAGAGAAGCAAGCCCTGCACTGGTATGAATTACCACGCCGCCTGCAAAATCGTACACTCCGAGTTGTGCAAGCCAGCCGCCGCCCCATATCCAGTGTGCTAGCGGGTAGTAGACAACAAAGCTCCACGCGATGCTGAACACAAAAAATGCACTCCACTTGACCCTCTCTGCAAAGGCTCCAGTAATCAGAAGTGGCGTAATTACTGCAAACATCATCTGGAATGTAGCAAAGGTGATGCCCGGAATTGTTGGAGCTATGTCAAGGGATT
>DATLXY010000025.1:0-6958 GCA_035575335.1 Nitrososphaera sp.
AGCCTTGATACCGTTCACCTGCATGAAGCTTCGAGCATCGACACGCTTGCGGACTTGGTTGGGTGCGCCACTGCGCTCCAGGATCTGAAGTTGTTTGATAGCATGATATATTCCACGAAGGTTGCAGTCGGAGGAGGTCTCTTAAAATTTTCGCACGGTACCGTGCCAAACCCTGCGGATGCGATCCTCGAAATTTTCAGGAACGGACAATTCGTGCTCACCGGTGGACCTGTAGAGGATGAACTTACGACACCGACGGGTGCCGCTATGCTCGTTAACCTTGCCCAAGGCAGCATTAGCTACTATCCGAGCATTTCTCCTGAAAAGATCGGGTACGGCGCTGGCACGAAGAAATTTGAAGGCTTTGCCAACGTTTTGCGCGTTCTTGTGGGTACGTCGACCGTCACCGCTGAGACAGCCAAAGACAGTGTTTGTGTGTTAGAAACAAACATCGATGACGCATCTGGCGAGATTATCGGCAATCTTGTTGAACGTCTGTCAGAAATTGCCAAGGATGTGACGGTCGTACCCTGCATCACCAAAAAGAGCAGGCCGGCTCACCTCATTAGGATTATATCAGAAAGCGCACAACTAAGCAATGTGCTTGACCTTCTGTTCAGCGAATCGGGGACACTTGGAGTGAGGGTCCAGGAAATGGAGCGCTATATCCTTCCGCGGACGGTGGTTACCGTGCCGGTGGATGTAAAGGGTACTACTTTTGACATGCATGTCAAGGTTGTGAAGGACTCTGCAGGTAAGGTGACCTACGCAAAGCCCGAATTTGAGGACGTCAGGATAATCGCGGCAAGATGCAGGATGCCTGTCAAGAGGGTCTTGGAGTTAGTCAATGCACAGGTTATGAAGAGAATGGAAGATGGTGGTGGTATTAGATGAATGATGGTGACGATGTGACATTCAGCAAGCTATTGGAATGGTTTTCTAGGAATGGAAGTAGTGCAATAGTAGCGCTCTCTGGAGGGGTTGACAGCGCCGTAGTGGCCCTGGCGGCCAAGAGAGCACTTGGCAAGAACGCGATAGCGATAACGGCAGACTATAAGACGTTGGCAGCAGAAGAGCTCGAGACAGCCCGGCAAGTAGCGAGGGAAATAGGCATAGAACACAGGATAATAGAATATGATGAGCTGAAGAACGCCGAATTTGTGAAAAATGACAGCTTGCGTTGCTACCACTGCAGGACAGAGCTTGGGCGGCACCTTGCAGAGGAGGCGAGAAAAGCAGGAATTAATCTCGTGGTCGACGGCACAAATGCTGACGACCTGATCGACTATAGGCCTGGCATCCGGGCGCTCAGAGAAAGCGGCGTGAGGAGCCCGATGGTCGAGCTTGGCCTCACCAAGTCAGAAATACGCGGTATTGCCAAGCGATTTGGCCTGTCGATCTATGACAAGCCGTCAAATGCCTGCCTTGCCTCAAGAATCCCTACGGGAGAGAGGGTCACCTACGAAAAGTTGCGAAGGATCGAAAGCGCCGAGATCATTGTAAAGACGATATTCGCTGTCCGTCAGGTGCGCGTCAGAGATCACGACGACCTTGCAAGGATCGAAGTAGGAAGGGATGAGCTACACAAAATGTTTGACATCGACAGGCTGGCTCTGCTGGACCGCAAACTGAAGGAGGTCGGATACAAGTTTGTTGCGGTGGACGCTGAAGGATACAAAACGGGCAAGATGGTGATGGCTGGAAAATGACCGATGACCATTATATTTACCTCGACAGCGCGGCGTCAACCCCGGTTGCTGACGAGGTTATCGCGGAGATGCTTCCATACATGAAGCATCAGTATGGCAACCCCTCGTCAATACACAAGTTCGGAAGGGAAACTACCCGCGCGATGCAGCTTGCACGCAAGCGCGTGGCAGAGATGATCGGCGCGTCGATGCTGGAGATAACGTTCACCTCTGGCGGCACCGAAGCCAACAACCTTGCAATCAAGGGAGCAGCTGTCCATGTCAGGAACAAATCACCTGCAAGAAGCAGGATAATCACGAGCAGCATCGAGCACGATGCGGTACTGGAACCCTGCAGAGACCTTGAGAGGCAGGGGTTTGCCGTCACGTACCTGCCGGTCACGAGTGAGGGCTTGGTCAGGCCGGCTGACCTAAAAGCCGCAATTTCAGACGACGTTTCTCTTGTCAGCATTATGTACGCAAACAACGAAGTCGGCACGATCCAGCCAATAAAGGAACTTGCGCAGATAGCACACCAAGCTGGAGCGCTGTTCCACACCGATGCCGTGCAGGCTGCAGGCAAGATCCCGATTAGTGTCAAGGATCTGAAGGTTGACATGATGTCCATGTCTTCGCACAAGATAAACGGACCCAAGGGTGTGGGAGCTCTTTACATCAGATCGGGGATAGAGATATCTCCAATAATCCACGGCGGAGGACAGGAGTCAGAATTGCGGTCAGGCACCGAAAATGTGCCGGGGATCGTAGGCTTTGGCAAGGCCTGCGAGCTTGCGAGAAGGAAGATGAACCAGTACACAGAGCAAGTGTCAGGACTGCGCGATTATCTCGTTCAGAGGGTACTGAAAGAGATACCACACTCAAGGCTCAACGGCTCGAGTACTGACAGGATTCCCAATAATGCGCATTTCACCTTCTTTGGGGTGAACGGCGAGGACCTGATAATAAAGCTTGACGAGAATGGCGTGGCTGCCTCCACTGGGTCTGCGTGCTCTGTGAAGAAGCAGAAGCCATCCCATGTGCTCAGGGCCATGGGCTTTTCCTATGAGGAGATAACTGGCTCGCTCCGTCTGAGCCTTGGAATGCACAATACTAAAGATGAGATAGACAGGACTGTCGGGATACTGGCCGCGGTGGTAAAGGAGCTACGTGAGCTCTCGCCGTTCAAGAGCAAGTATCAACGTCAAGCCTGAAATGTTTTTATTATGAGATTCGCAGTTGTATTTCCATGTCCAGCACATCTCTCTCTTCAACGCCACCAAACATAGGAGATACGGCGCCAGATTTTGAGTTGCCAGATCCAGACATGAGGTTTCGCAAACTCTCGGAATTTCTTGGAAAGAAGACAATTCTCGCCTTCTTCCCAGCGGCTGAGTCTCCTGTATGCACAGCGGAAATGTGCGCGCTGCGCGACTCGCTTGACTCTCTCCGAGACCTAGGCGCAAACGTAGTCGGCATCTCGGTTGACGGTCCCTTTGCGAACAAATTCTTTGTGCAGAACCGCCACCTGAATTTTCCAGTGCTATCAGACTACAAGCGCGAAGTTATTAGAAAATACGGCATCGTGATGAACAGGCTGGGGCCGCTCGACGGCTATGATGCTGCAAAGAGGTCGGTGTTCATCCTTGATGAAGGTGGCAAAGTGATCTATAGATGGATCTCTGACGACCCGCTGGTGGAACCCAACTACGAGGAGATCAAAGACGCCCTGAAGAAAGCAAAAACAGTGAAGGGAAGGAAAAAGTAGTAGTAGTTACTCGATTACTGCCAGCACATCGTTCCTTGCCACGCTGGCACCTTGTTTTGCCCTTATTTCTTTCAATATACCATCCTTGTGGGCCTTTATCGCAACCTGCATCTTCATAGATTCGAGGACGACGATTACGTCACCCTTCTTGACCTCGGCCCCGACCTTTGCGGGGATGTTGACCACCCTGCCTGGGATCTTGCTCGTCAGATTCTTGTCTCCTCCTCCCGCGCCTCCAACAGACGATGCCTTTTCAAGCACCTCGGTCAACTTGCTGTGTTTTTTCACGCTCAGCGGTTGACCGTCGATCATAAGCTTTACCTCGGCGCTGCCCGACTGGATTATCTTGGCATGGTGGAAGGTGTTATCAAGGATGAATTCAAACTCGTTTGTCCCGGCCTTGAGCAGGCGCAGGCTGTGTTGCTTTCCAGCGATCTTGACAAGCACCGAGTTCTTGTCAGTGGTGCGCAGTACTTCTCCATCTAACAACTCTGGAAGGTCGCCGACTTTGTATTCCATTTTACTGAACCACCATCTTCCACTTTGATCTTGCTGTTGCTTGTGCTCGGGCAAGATTGGCCTTTTTCACGAACTCTGACTGGAGGAGCGCTGCTGCAACGGCAGCGCGGGATTTCTTCCTAGCCTCTTCTTTTGCATCTTCGATCATTTTGTCAAATATCTTGAAGCGCTCGAGGTAGTCAGTCGAGAGATCGCCCCTGATGAAATTAGGCTCGTTCATTATTGTCTTGTAAAGAGGTATAGTTGTATTGATGCCCTCTATCATAAATTCATCCAGCGCGTTTCGCATCCTCGTTCTTGCCTCGTTAAAGTCCCTCCCCCATGCAATCAACTTGGCCGTCAGTGAATCATAGTAGCCGGATACATTGCATCCCGGGTACAGGTAGGTGTCTACTCGTATTCCGGGCCCGTATGGAATGTTGCAGTTTGGTACAATTCCAGTCGACGGGGCAAAGTCGTAGAAAGGATCCTCGGCATTAATTCTGCATTCTATTGCGCAGCCGTGCATCTTGATGTCTTCCTGTTTGAATGGAATCTCTTCGTCCTGGGCCACCGCAATCTGCAGCTTTACCAGATCAAGCCCAGTAACCAGCTCGGTTACCGGATGCTCTACCTGGAGGCGGGAGTTTATCTCGATAAAGTAAAAGTTGCCTTCAGAATCGCGCAGAAACTCGGCAGTGCCGGCATTCAAGTAATCGACTGCATCTGCGGCCCTGACTGCGATTTCGCCGACCGTCTCCCGCGTCTTTTGGTCCACGACTGGCGAGGGAGAGATTTCGATTAGCTTCTGGTGGCGCCTCTGGATAGAACACTCGCGCTCAAAGAGGTGCCTACCGTTCCCATGCGAGTCACGGATAAGCTGGAACTCGATATGCCTGATCTTTTGAAGGTACTTTTCCACAAATAGCGCCGCCTTGCCAAAGGCTGCGCGCGATTCAGCTGACGCCATTTCAAACTCCTGCCTCAGCTGTTTTTCATCATTCGCAAGTCTGATGCCGCGTCCTCCTCCGCCAAATGCTGACTTTAGTAGGACCGGATACCCGGCCTCGTGCGCGATATTTGCAGCCTTTTCAACGTCCTCAACAATGCCGTCGCTTCCCGGAACCGTTGGGACCTTGGCCTTCTTCATTACGGCCTTGCATTTCATCTTGTCGCCTGTTATTTCCATCGACTTGGCGGTGGGTCCGATGAATATTATTCCGTTCTTTTCGCACATCTCTGGAAAGTTCTCGTTTTCAGAGAGAAAACCATAGCCCGGATGGATTGCGTCCGCGCCAGCTACCTTGGCAGTCTCGACGATCTTGGCCATGTTGAGGTAGCTTTGAGCGGGTGGAGCAGGACCGATGTGATAGGCTTCATCAGCTCTCTTGACGTGGATAGCACGGGTGTCTTCGTCCGAATAAATCGCTATTGATTTTATGCCGAGTTCTTTACAGGCGCGGATAACACGTAATGCGATTTCGCCCCTGTTGGCAATCAGAATGCTGGATATTTTCTTTGCCATGACACCACCATCATCAGAGGTTGATGTTGCCGTGTTTCTTCCACGGCCTTGATTCCTTCTTGTTTGCAACAGCATTGAGTGCTTGTATTATCATCGGCCGTGTTTCCATCGGATCTATAACGACGTCGATTATGCCCTTTTCGGCCGCAATGTAGGGGTTTGCAAACTTGTCGCGGTATTCCTTGGCAAGCTTTTTCTTTGTTTCGGCGGCATTTGGATTGTTCTTCAATTCCCTGCGGTGTAGGATCGTCACTGCCGCCTCCGGACCGAGTACGGCGATCTCTGCGCTTGGCCAAGCATAGTTGATGTCTGCGCGCAGATTCTTGCTGCCCATGGCAATATACGCTCCTCCGTAAGCCTTGCCGATGATGCATGTAACTTTTGGTACGGTAGCTTCACAGTACGCATATAGCAACTTGCTTCCGTTACGGATGATACCGTTGTGTTCCTGATCGGTGCCTGGCAGGTAGCCAGGAGTATCCACCAGCGTGACGATCGGGATATTGAACGCGTCGCAGAATCGGATGAAGCGGGCAGCCTTGTTGGAAGAATTGATGTCGAGAGCCCCCGCAAGATATAGCGGCTGGTTTGCCACGACGCCCACCGACCTTCCACCCATCCTAGCGAAACCTACTATAATGTTCTCCGCCCAGAGCTCGTGCACTTCGAAAAAGTCCCCATTGTCGACTATGGACTTGATGATTTCCTTCATGTCATATTGCTGATAAGGATTCTCTGGCAGCTTGTTAATGAGATCCGGATCAATTCTATTAGGATCGTCGTTTGTCTCTACTATTGGTGGTTCTTCAGTATTATTCTGCGGCAGGAACGAGAGGAGCTTCTTTATCTTGTCAAAGCATTCGTACTCGTTCTTGGCGATAAAGTGCGCAACTCCAGACTTGGTAGCGTGAGCGCGGGCACCTCCCAGTTCCTCAAATGACACCTCCTGGCTTAGCACTTCCTTGACCACTTCTGGACCAGTTACGAACATCTGGCCGATGTTCTCCACCATTACCACGAAGTCAGTCATCGCCGGAGAATATACGGCGCCGCCGGCACACGGTCCAACGCTTGCGGTAATCTGCGGTATCACGCCCGAAGCAAGGGTGTTGCGGAAGAAGACTTCCCCGTAACCATCCAGACTCATGACGCCTTCCTGGATGCGGGCTCCCCCAGAGTCAATTATGCCAATTATTGGGCAGCCTACCTTCAGGGCGTGATCCATTACCTTGACTATTTTCTTGCCGGTCATCTCGCCAAGCGAACCGCCTAGGACTGTGAAATCATACGAAAATACGAAGACCTGCCGGCCGGCAATCGTGCCAAAGCCCGTGACAGCCCCGTCGCCATAATACTTTGGCATGGTCTGGTCATCGCTCCTGTGAGTTACATACTTGTCCAGCTCTACAAAGGTGCCTTCGTCGAGCAAAAGCGCGATCCTCTCACGAGCTGTCAATTTGCCCTTCGAATGCTGAGCGTCAA
>DATLXY010000026.1:0-2929 GCA_035575335.1 Nitrososphaera sp.
AACCTATTGTATTGTGACAAAATGTGAATGTTTAAAATACTGAAGCCGAGACTGTCTATTAATATGAACGTATCGGAAGTAATGGTGAGAGATGTCATTACGCTTACGCCAGAAGACACCGTCGCGCGGGCACTAAACACGATGGCCGACAAGTCGGTCAACCAGATACCCGTGGTTGACGACGACGGCAAGTACATCGGTATGATATTTGCAAAGCAACTGTTGAATTCCAGCGCCCAGCCTTCTTCAAAAGTAAAGAGCTACATAGTAAATACATCGGTGATTGGTCCAGATGAGGATATTGAAGATGCTATCAGGCTTGTAATTGGCAGCGGCCACAGAGCCCTCCCGGTAGTGGAAAACGGCAAGCTCGTGGGCATAATAAGCGAGACAGACCTCGTTTCGACTGCAGACTTTGGGCATGCCATAGTAGACGAAGTCATGTCCGGCGCCATTGTAGTCGAAGAGAATACGCCGCTTTCTGACGCCATGGCAAAGATGCGGCGCTACAACATCTCTCGCCTCCCTGTGATAAACTCAAAGGGCATCCTCAGGGGTACGCTCAGTATCCTTGATATTGTTAGGATAGTAGCAACCCCACGGGAACGGACTAGCAAGTCCGCAGCGATCTCTGGTGCGACGGCAGCGATAAAAGACGTAAAGGTAAAGGACATAATGAGGAGGGCAGCGTCGGTCGAGCCGGGTACAAGGCTCAACTCGATAGTTGATCACTTCCGGCGCAATGAAGAGGTGATTGTAGTGGGCGACGACCGTCCCATGGGCATCGTGACGCCAAAGGATGTGCTTGAGCTCCTGCTACCGAAAAAGAACGCGGTTCCTTTGATACACATGGCCCACCTGGAAGACACCAATGACAAGAGGGAGATTCAGGAGCAGATGGAACGCTTCTTGAAAAAGATACAGGGCAAGCTAGATGACGTGCTTTCGGTAGTTGTCTATGCTGACAAGCACAAGACACACAAGTATTCGCTCAGGACAAGGCTCATCACGTCAAAGGGAGTCATAAACGCAAAGGCAGTAGCCTACGACCCGATCAGCGCGTCAAAGGAGCTGATTGCCAGGCTTGAACGCAGGATAAAATCAGAGCACAGCCAGCGCGTAAAGAACAAACAGCACAGGAAGACTCCGAGAAGAGTTTAAGGCGCGGATGAGGAGATTCGAACTCCTGCTCGCCCGAGGGCGAATCGGCTCTCAAGGCCGACGCATTACTGTGTTCTCTCCTTTCAATAGTTGAAAAGAAGGAGAAGACCACTCTGCCACATCCGCGCAGCCACTTTCTCTTGCTATCTTATTATTATATGTTAATTAGTGAGCGGGACGGTGCGTCTTTGCAGTATGCCTAAGGTCTGGTCTGGTTAATTGGACTACTTCGCACCGCGGCGATGTATTCATTCTTTTGGCGACCTTAGCGGCACCGGTAATCTATCAACAGAATGGCATTCCTCCCCACCCCACCCCACCCCACCCCACCCCACCACATCAACATGAAGAGCCTTCTGATGATTTGCTGACAAACAAGACGGAGAAAATGCCGGAAGTCAATACGCTCCCTGCAAGGTATCCAGACGCAAGCATTGGGGTCGACAGGAGCGGAAGAATGGCCGTGGACTACCAGCACTAATATGGCGAAGTCACGCTCAACACAGATGGTACCAAGGTTCACACATACACAAGGCTGAGGTATTCGTGACGTCAGATGGTGCGCCTGTTGAAATGTGTAAAATGCAGGGACGTGAACGATAAATGTACAAGGGCGGAAGGTGACGATGTTCTTGCGTATCTGCAGACAGAAGCCTACATCAGATAACTTCACGACCGATTTTTATATCTGGAATGCGAATGAATGTTGATTCCCATGAAAGGCGAAAAGAAGTCACTAAAGTCAATTTCTGTGCTTGTTCCGTTAGAGAGGGTGGAGGCTAGCCTTTCTGAAATCGGATTCCTGCTTGACGACACTGTAACCATCGTCGCCGACGGAAAATTCTGGAACAAGACGCTGTATGTGAAGGGCGACGAAACTATCAGCGTCTCTGAAGAGATAGGCGATGCGTATCCAAAGGACCCGATAATAACCATCTGCGGTTCAAAGACCACGATTTCAAAGGTAGTCAAGGGCGTAGTAGGTGAATAATAGTACAAAATGCCATTATACGAATGCAACGAGCACCAGTTTGTCGAAAACATCCGGCGTCTGCTAGAGTCCAAACAAAAGTTCCTTGTCAACCGCAAGATTATCCTGCACGACGACGCCAAGTACGGGCCAGCCGTGCTGCCTGATTCCGAATTTAAGCCTTATGAAGCAATATGCACAAGAAAATCCGTAAACTCGACAGTCTATGCAAAGGTGCCGTTCGTCGACAGCTTTCATGGGGGAAGAATGTACGACGCAGGCGAAAACCTGCATTCCGCAAGCGCGTTAATGTTCCCAAGGTTGTCAGTACCATATTACAGGGTGGAATACTCTGTCAACATTTGGGGCGGAACTTACTTTTTTGCATTCGACGCGCTTTTCAAACCGGAAATAGTGATCGAAAAGAGGGCCGGCAAGAGACTGGGCAAGTCTGGGTCGCTTGTGCACGTCCTCCGCTACAATCCTCCTGACGAACGCGTGCTCTCAATAAACCTCCCAAAAGAGGTCATGGTCTTTGACGTCAAGCACATGGTCAGGGTAATCGATCATTCTTCAAACTTTTAGCAGCATCCACTCGAAAAACGGCTGGAGTGAACTCTTGAACGGTAGCGACTGTCTATCTTTCACGTTAAAGCCCATCAGCAGCATCCTTCCTTCAAGCCTTCTTCTGAGCGAAGGTGGGAGCTGCTCTGCCTTGAAAGGCTGGAAGAGCTCAAAAAAGAAACGCTGCGTGTAATATGCAATGTGCTGCGCAAAGCAGTCAGACAATATGGCGGG
>DATLXY010000027.1:0-4158 GCA_035575335.1 Nitrososphaera sp.
GTAGACGACACGCTGGCGGTTGCGATAGCGGGCCAGCTGTCAGACGCAGAATACCTGATCAAGGTGGCCAAGGCGGAGCGGCGGCTGATGGAGCTCCGCAGAGGGTTCCCCCTGACCGTCAAAGAGTCCGCCAGGCTGATCGCGAATCTGGCATATTCGGGCATGAAAAACTATCAGCCATACTTTGTTGAGCTGCTGGTGGCCGGAGTCGACCAGGAAGGTGGGCACATCTATGCGGCAGACATGAGCGGCGCCATAACCAGCGAGGACTTTGCATCCTCAGGCTCCGGCTCGCCGATAGCATATGGGGTGCTTGAGAGCATGTACTACAAAGAGATCACGAATGACGAGGCAAGGGAGGTTGCCATAAAGGCGGTCTCGGCTGCGATGGAGCGCGACCCGGGTTCCGGCAACGGTATCGACGTGCTGGTAATCCCGAACCTAGCGGTAAAGGAGGTGACCGGTCACTAGTATGGCAGAGGTAACAGGAGGAAGCTACGGAACAAGGTACCCGTACTTTTACGGGCCTGAAGGAAGGCTGGTGCTGGTAGATAGCGCGCTAGAAGCAGTAAAGAGAGGATCCACTACAATAGGGATAAAGACGCCGTCGTTCGCTCTTCTGGCAAGCCACATCAAACCAGTCAGGCCGCTGATAGACCCTGCCGAAAAGATCTTTACCATAGACACACACGTCGGGGCTACAGGCTCTGGATACATCGGCGACATCCTGCAGCTGATAGAGGAGTTGAGGATGGAGGCGCAAAAGCACAGGCTGAGCCTCGAGAGCCAGATAGACGTGGGGTCTCTTGCAAAGCATCTCGGGTCGTTTCTACACAATTACACGATCTATGCTGTCAGGCCGCAGGCAGCTTCAGTGATTGTTGCCGGCGTAGACCAGATGGGCGTGCAGCTGTACCAGGTGGACCCAAGCGGCACGTTCATGCGCGGATCTGGGTTTGCAATAGGCCAGTCGTCAGACATTGCGATTGACGTGGTGCAGCGCGAATATAGCGCTGACATGGGCCTAGAGCAGGCAGTAGATCTGAGCAGCAGGGCAATAGAAAAGGCACTGGGCGAGCGGCCAGTCGTGGAAGTAGGTGTGGTTACCGCGCAGGAGAGGCAGTTCAAAAAGTTGCGCTAGGTCTTTTTCTGCGCGGCCACCTCCAATCCCGATGGGTTCTTCCACTTGCCAGCCCATCGGGCCAGATCTTTTATTATCACTTCAAGCTCCCTTGCCTGAGGGGTCATGCTGTATTCTACCCTGGGTGGAACTTGTGGATAGATCTTCTTGGTGACGAGGCCTTCTCTCTCCAGCTCTAGCAGGCGCTCTGACAGCACGGTACTGCTGATGCCTCCAAGCGACCTCTTTAACTCGCTGAACCTAATGACTTCTTTGGTGCTCAGGTTCTTCAGGATGTGGAGCGACCACCTCTTTCCAAGCACTTCCCAGACGCCTGCTACCGCGCATGTGGTAGCCTTGCTGTCCTTTGGTTCTCCCGGCATACTGGGTAGTAATAATGGACTAACTAATAAGACTATTGCAACCCGTCTCTAAAATAGATCCTTATCTTTATCCAGTCAGGGTCACGCAGGGCAATCATCGTCGTAGATTCCTCCACATCGCTTTCTGTGTTCACGCCGCGGCTGTCAAGATGAGAGGTCATATTTTCACGCTGAGGCCGGCAATTCTATGCTGCTGGTTCAGCCCGGCCCTTTCGGGCGACCCGGGAGCCACATCTTTTCCAAGCCATGCGTTTGTAGCTATATGGTGGTGATACCTGTTGGCTGCAAAGAAGTAGGCCCCCGGGAATATGCAGGTCAGGTTGAGCCCCAAGATCTCATAGTAAAAAGCCAGTGCCTTTACGAGGTTGTTGACGTGCAAGTGCATGTGGCCTATGGTAGTTTTGGCGGGCATCTCTCTACTCCCCATGTCTGTCCTGTCTTTGAGCAGATCTTGAACATTCCGCCTCTCAGTCGCCATCTGGACACGCCTGCCGCCGGTGTCATTCCATCTCCATTCAGAGCGCGGCCGGTCACAGTAGATCTCGATTCCATTCCGATCTGGATCCCGTATGTAAATGGATTCTGAAACTAGGTGATTCGCCATGCCGTCAAAGTGGACGCTGTCCCGCTTCTCATTCAGGTTCACAAGCATGTATGCTAGAAGCTTCTCTCCTGTAGCAGCACAGCAAAATGGTAGAGCCCAGCTCTCTTTGGAACGGCGTCGTGATTGATGTTCTTGCTCTCTGCCTGCAGTAGTTCTATAAGTTGCGGCCTGGATTCGTCATCATCTGCAGGGCAGGAGAGCCGTGCCCTTTGGCTGGACGTCCTCCCTACAGTCCTGAACGCTAGGACCGACCGGTAAAGATCAAGGGATCTCTGGAGGTCAGGCACGTTCAGGCTCACATAACCTATACTCATCCACGGATGAACCGTGAACGGGGATGAGAGTACATTGGACGATATGTGTATCATTGTCCCAATCCGGATGAAAGAATACGACGGCAACAGGAAGTGCGCAATGTACGGCAGATCTACAAGCAACATATTATTATTACACAGGGTAGCGGACGACAATACCTATGACTTTGACAGTAAAGAATGTGCCAAGACGTTCAAGAAATTCTACAAGGTTTACAGGAAGCGCTTCACTTCGTTCTTGGACTGATGCACGAATAATATAATGCAGCTCAGCCCGTCTTTGCCGCTCTCATCGGGATCGCAGGGTTGCCAAACTCATGTGAATAAGCAGAGTACAACTTTATTCTCTGGCCGTGCTTGATCTCGAAGTCGTACGATATCTGCCTGATTATCTTGCGGTACTCTTCCTTCAATGCGATCAGTTCCTCGGCAATATTTCCATCAAGCAGTATGTGGCAGCTGTCTCCGGCGTCCATCACCCTCTTGGCCAGTATTATTCCCGGCCCCCAGGCGTTCTGCATGCCGCTTATGTCGCTGACAGTAAAGATCGGTCCGGAACCTAGCCCTATCCTTATCTCTATCCTGTCTTCAGGCGGTCTTGTACTGTTAAAAGCGCGCATTTTCTTGTGGAGCTCGATGCTGAGGGCAAGTGGAAGCTCTGGGTCAAGGAGGAAGCCTATCGCCATCCCATCCCCTGACGGCAGGATTATCTTCTTTTCGGGCGGGATCTTCTTGAAGGAATCACACGAGCCGATCAGGGAATTGAGAATGTTGATCTTCTGGACTTGCTTTTTGACTGAGAGTGACGGGTCTGACAGGCCGACGATATCGACAAAAAAGAAATGAGCGTCGAGAAGCTCTGATGGGAGGCCGGCCTCCGATATTTTGGAGCCATAAGCGCTTCTTAGCTTCATGTACGTGTCTATACAGACTTGCCTGTCAAAAATGAAATTCGATTCCACCAAGGGTGCTCCCACTATTTCCTTTCCGCACAGGACGCAGGTCGGCGGGTTTCCCGGTGACTTGGAGAAGACGAGCTTTCCATTCCTTGTTATTTCAAAACTGATCCAGTCTGTTCTGTGATGAACACCTTTGAAAAAGGGCATGCGAGCATGCCTTACGATAGAGCCGCCGGACTCCTCCGCTTTGAGCTCTATCGCTCCATCCACCAGGGGGCCCAGCTTGGCGAGAAAACTTTCGTCGAAGATGGAAAGCGTAAGCATGGTCATGGCCTCGATATCTCTTACAAGCAGGGACAGCTTCATTACAAAGCGCAAGATCTCTCTTTCTTCAGCCAGTATGAGAAGATAGGTCAAAGAGTCGATGGCCAGACGGGTGGGGGAACGTCCATTCCCTTTCAAGGCGGCAACGCTCTCTTCTAGTATTGCATCTACCACTATATTTCCCTAGAATCTGTACTAACGAACCAAAACGTTTTAATTAGTTTTATAAAAGTCGGATCACGTGCGCCCGGGTAGTATAGAGATGCTTGGTTGCTTGTGAGCGAACGACCAGAATCGTAAAGTCCGGTCCAGTATGGGGGACTGTCACTCCTCCGACCCGGGTTCGAATCCCGGCCCGGGCGCTTCACTCCTTCTTTTATGTACGCAGGTATAGAACGACCGAAATCATTGAGGGCTTTTCTCCAAAAAAGACGGCTGGCTGAAACTAGCTGCGAGCACTCTTGGCAGGTCTGTGTACAGAGTAATACTCCTCAGCATGCCGCAATGCCCGTTT